>JAISDF010000095.1 GCA_031265025.1 Spirochaetaceae bacterium | reverse complement strand
AGAACTATAATGGAAAAAACAGTCTATCATAAGATGCCTAAAAAAATATCAAAAAAGGGACTTAAACAACTGGAAAGTCTTAGGCAGATGAATGATGATGTTATTGATTATAGTGACGCTCCGCCGCTGAATAAGAAGCAACTGGATGAGGTGGCGCGTATTGTCAGAGAAAGGAAGGAACGGATGCCTTCAATAACATTGCGGCTTCCCTCACCAATTCTTGAAAAATATAAAGAACTGGGAAAAGGATATACCAGTGTTATGGCGCATGTATTGTGTGAATATATACAAGAACATAGTCAAATGTAAGAAGAGATAGCACAAGCCGCCCGGCCACTGTTTGGGCGGCGGACACTTCAGCCCGTAGTTGCTGGTTTCGCGTTTTTTTGCTATGCATATAGGGGTATGGAAAAATTTGCCGATGAAGCGCTTATAGAGGTTTCCTCCGGGCGGGGGGGCAATGGCTGCGTGGCTTTCAGGCGGGAAAAATATGTGCCAAAGGGCGGGCCTTCGGGGGGCGACGGGGGCAGGGGCGGCGACGTGGTCTTTGTCATACGGCGCAACCTCCGTACCCTGTCCCATCTCAGGCACAAGAAGCATTTTAAGGCGGAAAACGGTCATGACGGCGAAGGCCGGGAGCGTTACGGCAAAAACGGCGGGGACGTGATTATACCGCTGCCCCCCGGTTCCGTGCTCAGGGAGGCTGACTCGGGCGCGCTGATACGGGATTTCGGCAGGGATGAGGCTTCCTTTGTTTTTCTTAAAGGCGGCTCGGGCGGCTGGGGCAATGTGCGTTTCAAGTCTTCGGTAAACCAGGCGCCCCGCAAGGCCCTGCCCGGCAAGGACGGCGAAAACCGCCTTGTCAGGGTTGAACTCCAGATTATGGCGGACATAGGTTTTGTGGGTTTTCCCAATGCCGGTAAATCCTCGCTTCTTGAGCGTTTTACCAACGCCAGGCCGAAAATAGCCCCCTATCCCTTTACCACGAAGATACCCAATCTCGGCGTTCTCAACATCGCTTCATCCCGGACGGACGAGGGCGGGGATATAATACTTGCCGATATACCCGGCCTTATCGAAGGGGCTTCACAGGGCGCGGGATTGGGCATACGTTTTCTCAAGCATATTTCCCGCACCAGGGCGCTGCTCTTTCTCATAGACCTTTCGTCGGATAATTATCTTTCGGCCTTTGATTCGCTCTTAAAAGAACTCTCGTCCTTTTCCGCGGAACTTGCCGCGCGGAAGCGGGTCATTGTGGGAACCAAACTTGATCTTGAAGGAACGGAGGAGCGTCTTGCCGAACTGGAAGCCCTTTATCCCGGCGAGGTCGTACTGGGCATCTCCGTCTTTTCAGGGGCCGGCCTCGCGGAGCTTGCCTCCCGTATCACGCTTCTGGCGTCGGTTTCCGGCGAAAACACCGGGGAAGGCGGGTGTACAGGGGAGAGCGGGGAGTGAGGCTGGCCATTCTTGGGGGGAGCTTTAATCCCATCCACATAGGCCATCTCCTTCTGGCCGACGCGGTGCTTTCATCCCTTTCCTATGACCGTATCATGCTGATACCCGCCTTTCAATCTCCCCTAAAGGATGAATCAAGGGGGGCGGGTCCCAGGGACCGGCTTGATATGCTTCTTGCCTCTGTTACCGCCGATCCGCGTTTTGGCGTTGATGACTGCGAACTCAGGCGCGAGGGGATTTCCTATACCATAGACACGGTGGAAGATATTGCCCGGCGTTACAGGCCCGACGGGCGGCCTGGTCTCATCCTGGGCGATGATTTGGCCGCGAATTTTCACCGGTGGAAAGGGGCTGAGGAGCTTGCTTCCCGTACCGACATCATTGTTGCCCACAGGACCTCAAGGGAAGAGCTTCCCTTTCCCTATGCCCACACAAGGCTCGATAATCCCATAATCGAGGTTTCTTCCGGTTCCGTCAGGGAAAAAATCCAGGGTGGGCAGGGCTGGGAATACCTTGTTCCTCCGGGGGCGCGTTTTATTATTCAGGACCGCGCTCTTTACGGCGTGCAGCGCGCCGCGGACGAGGAGGGTTTTTGGAGCACTGCCTTCCGCCTTGAGGGTGAACTGGTTCATCTTGTCAATTTCAGGCGCTTTATCCATTCCCGCAATACGGCTCTTATGGCCCGGGACCTTGCCCTGGCCTACGGCCTTGCCCCGGACAAGGCCTACCTTGCCGGCATAAGCCACGATATATGCAAGGGCTTCCCCCCTGGAGAAATAAGACGCATGGCCCTCAGGGACGGAAAGGGTCTTTCCCGGCTGGAAAGAAAGAATCCCGCCCTTCTCCACGGCAGGGCAGGGGCTGTATACTTGCAAGAGCGCTGCCAGCTTACGGACAGCGGCGTCCTTGAGGCCGTGGCGGTCCATACAACCGGATCGGAGTATATGGGGCCCCTTGCCAGGGTGCTGTATATCGCCGACAAACTTGAATGGGGCAGGGAGAACGCCGGAGACCTGCGGAGTCTCCTGGACAGGCGTCCCCTTCCCGATCTGGATGAATTTTTCACCTCGGTGCTGAATGACAGCGTGGCCTATCTGGACTCCAGGGAAATAACCGTTTCCGGGAGCACCAGGCGCCTTCTCGCGCGTATGGGCAAAAAAGGAAAACGATGAAACGGAAACAGATAGACGCCAGTATTTTTCTCCTTGGGGTCATTGTCGCGCTCCTTGCCGGGGGGGCGGCGTTTACCGTTTTTGTGCTTCGCGAGGACCCCGCCGGAGAGGTTTTTTCGGGCGACAGGGTGATCAACAGCCTTTTTATTTTGGAAAAGGACCGGAAGCCTTTAAGTTCCTATGTGCTCATGTACTATCCTTCCACAAGGCGGGCGGCGGTTTTTGACGTGCCCGGCGAGGTGGGGCTCATCATACAGCGCATTAACCGGGTGGACCGCATTGACACGGTATACAGCCCCCAGCGGGTGGAGTCCTTTGTTGATGAGGTTGAACGGCTTTTGGGCGTTGAGATCAATTTTTATTTTTCCATGACCCTTGAGAATCTCGGCAAAATCGTGGACCTTGTGGAAGGCGTGGATGTGGTCATCCCCTCCAGGGTGGAACTGCCGCTGGAAACGCCGCCCCTGCTCTTTCCCTCGGGCCGGGTCATGCTTGACGGGGAAAAGGCCGTTTCCTACGCGGGTTATTTCCTTGCCGAAGAAGATGCCGATACGGTCAACGCCCGGCGGCAGCGTTTCTTTTTGAGTCTTTTAAGGCGCCTTGGCGAACAGAACGAATACCTCAAAATGAAGCCGGTATACAGGACTTTTCACAGCCTCATGCGGAGCAACGCCAACGCCAGGATACGGACCAGGCTCTTTGATGAACTTATGAACATGGATACCGACCAGGCCGGCGTACAGACCGTGGCGGGGACCGTCAGGGAGGTTTCGGGCCAGATGCTGATACTGCCCTATTATGACGGCAGTCTCATCAAGGACATGGTGCGCCAGAGCCTTTCGGGTCTTACCCGGAACACCGACGGAACCCTTGCCGGGCGTATATTCACCGTGGAAATCCTCAACGGAACGGCAACCGCGGGGCTGGCCCGGCGCACCGCCGATCTGCTCCAGGGTTTCGGCTATGACGTGATTGCCGTAAACAACGCCGATACCAGCGATTATGAAAGGACGGAAATCGTTGACCGTTCGGGCTATGAGGATATGGTAACTACCTTTGCCGACATCATACGCTGCAAAAATATACGCTCCGAGGCGGCGGACTTGGGGAATCTTGACAGCCAGAATGTTGAATACAAGGCTGATTTTACGCTGATAATTGGAAGGGACTTTAATGGCAGATATGTTATCAACCAGTGATCCTGAGCTTGCGCTGGAACTCGGCGGGCTCCTTGCCGGACACAAGGCGGGCGATGTAACGGTTATGGATATGCGGAGCCTCAATATGTGGACGGATTTTTTTATCGTAGCGACGGCAAGCGGTTCGGTTCATATGCAGGGGCTTAAACGGCATATCGGGGAATTTTGCGCCGGAAAGGGGGTAGAAATTCTCCACCGCCGCCGGAAAACACAGGGCGATGATGAATGGAATCTTATGGATCTGGGAACTACGGTGGTCCATCTTATGACCGCCAAAGCCCGTTCCTTCTATGAACTGGAACGGCTTTGGAGCGAAGCGCCGGTCATCTATTCGTCAAAATCGTCGTAATCCACGTCTTCTTCGTAATCAAAATCGTCGTCTTCATCATCGTCAAAATCGTCGTCATCGTCAAAATCATCGTCTTCAAAATCGTCGTCTTCAAAATCATCATCCATGTCGTCAAAATCATCCTCTTCATCATCCGCGTCGTCATCCTCATCGTCGTCGTCGTCGAAAACCATGAAAGGATAGGGAAGGGATTCGTACTGTCCTTCGCTTACGGGTATGAGGCTGAGTTCATCTTCATTGCAGATAATTTCATCCTGAACCATGGTGTTACTCCATTTGGACTTGATCGGGTTATTCCGGGTTTTCAGGCCGGGATACTACATATATCTCTGAAAAACATAAGGAGAGTTTCTATATCTGTCAACAGGTTTACGCCGATTTTATGCTATTTTTTCGGGAGAAACACGGGGCCGGAACAGGGTCAAAATGTACCGCGGCAGACCTATTTACAAAAATAATCAGTTGATTATAATCAAATTTCCATAATGCCTTCTGTCCTGACTATAGAAGCGCCGTGTAAAATAAACCTGCATTTGCGGGTTTTGGGGCGGCGGGAAGACGGTTTTCATGACCTGGAAAGCCTTTTTTTGGCTCTTTCCTGGGGCGATACCCTCACCTTTGAGGTGAAGGCCGGCGAAGGGGACTGCGAAGTCCTCATGGACAGGGAACTTCCCCCCGGCGGGAACCTTGTTGAAAAGGCCGTGTGGGCGTTCAGGGAGGCTACGGGGTTTAGGCGTTCCCTGCGTATACGGCTTGTCAAGCGCCTGCCCCTGGGGGCGGGGCTTGGCGGCGGGTCTTCCGACGCCGCCGCGGTTCTCAAGGCCCTTGCCATACTGGGCGGAATTGCCCTGGACAAGGGGGAACTTAACAAACTGGCCCTGGGCCTGGGCAGCGACGTACCGTTTTTTCTCGGTACGGGAGCCGCCTTTGTATCGGGCCGGGGCGGGTTTTTGGAGCCTGTGGACCCGCCCGAGGGAATCTGGATAGTGCTGGTCAAACCGGGCTTTTCCAGTTCGACCCCCGGCGCCTTCGCCCTTTTGGACAGGGTGAGAGCCGGCAGCGCGGAAGCCGGCAGCGGCAGGGCGGAAGCCGGCAGCGGCAGGGCGGAAGCCGGTAATGGCAGGGCGGAAGCCGGGCCTTCCAGGGAGGACCTTGTCAGGGCCCTGGGAGAAGGGCCTGAGACCTGGCCCTATACGAATGATTTTTTACCGCTCTTTATTGAGCATGGCCCCCCGGAAGAAGGGGCCGTATATTCCCGGCTTATAGGGGATTTTAAGCGCCTGGGGGCGGCTTTTGCCGGTCTTTCAGGTTCAGGGTCCACCTGTTTCGGGGTTTTTAAGGAAAAGGAGGCGGCAAAGAGGGCGGAAAAAGCATTGCGTTCCCCATGGAATCTGGTTAAAACAACATTTCCCTTGCGTATAGAGAAATCGGGTATTAAGATATAATAAGAGCCAGCACCAAAAAAGGAGAACGCCATGGAGATTACTGACATCAGAGTCCGGAAAGTGGCCGGTGAGGGAAAACTACGGGCCTATGTAACGGTTACATTTGATGACTGCTTTGTGGTTCATAATGTAAAGATAATTGAAGGAAAAAGCGGTGTTTTTATCGCTATGCCGAGCCGGAAAACCAGGGCCGGAGAGTATAAGGATGTTGCCCATCCCATACACCCTGATTTTCGCGCCGAGCTGCAAGAAAAGATTCTGGGCAAGTACGATTCGGGAAACGTCCAGGATGATCCTTCAGTTGAAGTATAGAACCATTCGCCGCTCATAGCCCCGGACTCCGGGGCTGGAGAGTCTTAACAGCCGGTTTCATCGGACCGCGGGTATACGCTGACCCGCGTTTTGAAACTGGCTTCGTCTTGAGTAAAAAATTTTTTCATGGGAACATGTCCCGCCCTGGGGCGGGTTTGTCGATTGGGACGTAGGCAAGTGGTAAGCCACCGGGTTTTGGCTCCGGCATGCACAGGTTCGAACCCTGTCGTCCCAGTAACGCGCCTCCCGGAGGACGCCATATAACGAGGAGTTAATACATGAATCAGGTAGTTTTCGCGGCCCAAAACCGGGCCGATACCGGATCGGGGAGAGCCGGCCGCATACGGCGTTCGGGCCGCATCCCGGCGGTGATGTACGGACATTCGGGAACTTCGGTTGCCCTGGATCTGGATGCCCAGGAATTTGTCAGCGGTATCAAGGGGATTTCCGAAAGTACCATAGTGCGCCTTGAGATTGACGGCAAGATTCACGAGGCCTTTGTCAAGGATACCCAGAGGAACATTCTCGACGGGAAAATCCTCCATGTGGATTTTTACGAGATTGACCAGAATACCCAGGTCCGCGCCAGGGTGCCCGTGCATCTTACGGGGAACGCCATCGGCGTCAGGGAAGGCGGTATTCTTGAATTCCCGCTTCATGAAGTGGAACTGGAATGTCTGCCCAGGTATCTTCCCGAAAGTGTCAGCGTTGACGTTTCGGAACTCAAGGTGAATCAGTCCATCCATGTGCGGGATATTGTTTTTGCCGAAGGCATACGGGTCCTTTCCAACGGCGATCAGGTCGTGGCCCTGGTGAAATTCGCCAAGGCTGAGGCCGCCCCCGCCGAAGAAGCCGCCGCCCCCGCCGAGGGAACGGCCGCCCCCGCCGAAGGCGCTGCCCCGGCCGCTGCGGCTGCCCCCGGCAAGGCAGCAGCCGCCGCGAAGGAGCAAAAGTAGGCGCGAACTGCCGTCATGAACAATTTCGAATCAGAGCTGGCGCGTAACCTGGGCGTCTGGCCTCAGGGAACGGTCTTTTTGGCGGCTGTTTCAGGCGGCGCGGACTCCACGGCCATGCTGGCCGGCCTGTCTTCCCTCAGGGAGGACAGGGGCTTTGCGCTGCGCTGTGTTCATGTTAATCATGGCATACGTTCTTCCAAAGAAAACAGCTTTGATGAGGAGGCCGTCAGGTCTTTGTGCGGCGTTTTCGGCCTGCCCTGTACAATAGCCAGGGTGCGGCCGGGCCTCATCGCCCGAAAGGCGGGACTCTGGGGCGAGGGCCTTGAGGCCGCTGCCCGGAAATTCCGCCATGCCGCCCTGCGCCGTGAGGCCCGGCGTCATGGCGCGACCCGCGTTCTTATTGCCCATACCCGCGATGATTCGCTTGAAAAAGTCCTCATGGCCGTGCTCCGTGGCGGCGGTCCTTCTGCCCTGGCCGCTATGCCCCCCGAAAAAGGCGCTATACTCAGGCCCCTCATAACGCTTAGCCGTTCCCAGGTCCTTGACTATCTTGCGGAGCGGGGCCTTTCGTACTGTTCCGACAGCACCAACGCCGACACCGCCTTTCTCAGGAACAGGGTTCGCCTTGCCCTTGTCCCCCTGCTTGACGGGCGTTTCCCCGGATGGAGAAAAGCCCTCCTTGAGCTGGGAAAAACCCAGGCCCTCATCGCCTCGGCCCTTGATACGGCTGCCGGAGAGCTTCCCTGGAAAGGGGACGCCCTGACCCTGACCCTGCCGGAAGAGGATTTTTTCAGACGCGGCGAAATCGTCAGGGAAGAAATACTCTACCGGGGCATAGACAGTCTGGGCATGGGTCAGGTCAGGCGTAAAAGCCTCCGCCTCTTTACCGGGGGCAAACTTCAATCTATGGACCTGGGACAGCGGGGGAAAAGTTTCAGAAAAATATACCGCCTGGAGCGGAAGAACGGCAGCATTGTTCTTACCGTTGTCCGGGAAGGAAAGCGGGACTTTGCCCTGGTTATAGAGCGGCCCGGCCGGTATTGTGTGCGGGGCCTGGATATTGAAGTTTCGGAACTTTCATCGCCGCTCGGTTCGGAAAACGCGGCGCCGGGCGCTGTTTTTTTTGCCTCGGCCCTGCCCCTGGTAATCAGGAAGGCTCTGGGGGCCGACGAGCTTCTGTACCGGGGAAAGCTCTGTCCCCTTGTTTCCCTGCCCGGCCTGGAAAAAAACCGGGAACTCGCGGTTGTTCTTGACCGGAACGGCGTCGCGGCATGTTTTGGACTAGCCGGAGGGGATATAAAAGATTTACTATATACGAGAGATTCGAGAGACGCAAAGGACACGGGAAACGCGATCCGCGTACAGAGCCGCAACGGGTAAAATTACCGCGCGGCGTTTCCGAGGGAGTCCAGACATACAGCGGGGGATTTGATGGAGAACAATAATAACAACCCTTTACCGCCCCGGCCGCCTCTAAACCAGGGCCGGCCGAACCGTTTTGCCCTGGTTTTTTTTCTGGCGGCAATGGGCTTATTTATAGCCTACTTTTTCAGGACCGACACGACCCAGGTCAGGGAAATACACTATTCGGCTTTTGTCGGCCATGTAAACCAGGGCGAAGTGCAGACAGTAAAAATTCTGGATAATACCCTTATTGAAGGAACCCTCAAGGACAGGTCAGGGGAGACGGTGCGTTTCAAGACCCAGATACCCTATCAGGACCCCTACCTTCTTGCCGCGCTCCAGGAAAAGGGCGTTGACGTATCGGGCAGCAGCGGCGCGCTGAGGCCTTCCCGCATATTGTTTGAGATACTTCCCTGGCTCATAGGCTTTGGCCTTATATGGTTCATGTTCAGAAACATGCAGGGTTCGGGGAACAAGGCGTTTCAGTTTGGCAAGAGCAGGGCCAAACGCTACCACGACGAAGGCAAAAAAATTACCTTTGCCGATGTCGCCGGTCAGGAAGACGCCAAATACGAACTCCAGGAAGTGGTGGCCTTTCTTAAAAACCCGCAGAAATTTACCAAGATGGGCGCCAAGATACCCAAAGGCGTGCTCCTTGTGGGTATGCCCGGTACGGGGAAAACCCTCATGGCCAGGGCCGCCGCCGGTGAAGCGGGTGTGGCTTTCTTCCACATGTCGGGTTCCGATTTTGTTGAAATGTTTGTTGGCGTCGGCGCGAGCCGGGTCCGGGACCTCTTTGAACAGGGCCGGCGCAACGCCCCCTGTATTGTTTTTATTGATGAACTTGACGCGGTGGGCCGTACCAGGGGCGCGGGCTACGGCGGCGGCCACGACGAGCGGGAACAGACCCTGAACCAGATGCTGGTGGAAATGGACGGCTTTGATTCCAAAGACGGGGTTATCATACTGGCCGCCACCAACAGGCCCGATGTTCTTGACCCCGCGCTGTTGCGGCCCGGCCGCTTTGACCGTCAGGTGGTAGTCGCCATGCCCGATATCAAGGAACGGGAATCAATACTCAAGATACACGCCGCCAAGGTTCCCCTTGCCCCTGAGGTAAACCTCGCCAGGGTAGCCAGGGCTACGCCGGGAATGAGCGGCGCGGACATAGCCAATCTGGTCAATGAGGCGGTTCTCTACGCCGCCCGCCGGGACAAGAGCTATGTGGAGATGCCCGACTTTGAAGAGGCCAGGGACAAAATACTCATGGGCGTGGCCCGCAAGTCCCTTGCCATGTCCGAAAAAGAAAAACGCATGACCGCCACCCATGAAGCCGGCCACGCCCTGCTGCATTATTTCCTCAAGAACGCCGATCCCCTCCATAAAGTAACCATAGTGCCCCACGGCAGGGCCCTGGGCATGGCCATGTCCCTTCCCGAGGAAGACAGCTATTCGAGGACCAGGGGCTGGATTACTGACCGCATTACCATCATGTACGGAGGCTGGGCCGCCGAAAAAATCTTTTTTGAGGAAACCACTACCGGTGTCAAACAGGATATACAGCAGGCCACGGACCTTGCCCGGCGCATGGTCTGCGAATGGGGCATGGCTGAGGATCTTGGGCCCATTGCCTACGGTCAGGAAGACGAACCCATCTTTCTTGGCAAGGAAATCGCCCGGCACAAGGACTATTCCGAAGATACGGCCCAGCGCATAGACCATGAAGTAAAGCGGATTCTTGACACGGGTCTCCGTCTTGCCCGGTCCATACTTGAAAAAGAAAAGGAAAAACTCGCCGCGCTCGGCGAGGCCCTCATCGCCAGGGAGACCCTTGTTGATGATGAAGTAAGGGAACTCCTCGGCTTTCCCAAAAGGGAAAACCCGGCGGCCCTTTCGGGCAGCGCGGAAAACGGCGGTGCTGAAAACAGCGGCGCGGACAGCGCGGAAAATGAATCCGGGGGCGTATCCTGAAATGACCGGGCGTATACCGGCGGCGGTAGTAACCGTTTTTTTTATCGTTTCCGCCGTTCATGCCCTGACCCCGGACAGCGGCGGACAGGGCGACGCGGACCTGGCGGACAGCTATGTTTCCTGGGCGGAAGAGCGGATTGCCCAGGGCAATTGGACCGCCGCCCTTCTTGCCCTGGAAAGGGCAGGGGACTTTGCCGAGGTGTCTTCGGATGTTTCGTATGTATACGCCCTGTGCCTGTCTTTCCTTGGAGAGGACCGGCGGCCTGTGCTGGAAAAGCTCCGCCTGGCCCTGGAAACGGACCGGTGGCGCCGTTATACGCCAATAGACGCGGAAACGCTCCGGGCGAAGATATTTGTTCAAATCAGGCGCTATGAGGACGCGCTGGCTGTCCTGTCGCGGCTTCCCGAAAGCTTTGAGTCCTGTGAACTTACCCTCGCCGCCCTCAAGGGAACGGGTAACAGCGCCGCGTTCAGGGCCGCCGCTTCCGGGGCCCTTGAACGGTATCCCCGCGAAGCCGGCCCCGCCGTTCTGGTCCTTGACTACGCGCGGTCCCGCCTTCCCCGGGAAGGGGACCGTGATCTGGTGAACCTTGTGCTGAGGCGGCTTCCCCTTCTCATTGAGCGCCGCCCTGAACTGGCCTATGAGGCCGCCCCGTTTATACGGGATACCGAAGAGGCCCGCCGCCTGATTGCCGCGTACAGGGCCGTTGGAAATCCCTCGCCCCTTTCCCTTCCCGCCGCGCTGCGGCTCGGCCTTGTCTCTGAAACCCAGGCCATCAGGGAACTTTTTGGCGCGCCGGAGACAGGCTCCCCGGTGGAAGTACGCCTGCTCTTGTCCCGTCCCCGCGCGCTTATCGGGGAACTTTGGTCCCTTTTACGCACAGAGGGGGCCAGAAGGACCTTTACCGGAAACCTTTCGGCCTTCAGCGGTGTTATAACAGAGGATGAAGACAACGACGGCTTTGCCGAAACCGTTGTCAGGTACGATGGGGGTGACGCCGTCTCATATCATTACGACGCGGACCAGGACGGCGTTCCCGACCTGGAAGTATTTTTTTCCTTTGGAGTTCCCGAAAGCGCCTCCCTGCTTATGCTTCCCGGCGCTTCCGAAAACGGTGAAGAGAAACTGCGGGTATATTGGGAGAAGTATCCTGCCCTTCTCAGGGCTGAATTCGGGGGGACGGTTTTTTTTCCTCCTCCTCTGGAATATTTTTACGCGCCGCTGGACTTTGTCTCCCTTGCGGGGAACGAATTTTTCTATCCCAGGCGGGACCCTCTCGTTCCCCGCGTATCCTGGCGTACCCTGGTTTCTTCCGCGGTCCGCATAGAAAGGCCCGGTAAGAGTGCCGAAGGCGCTGTTGAGTATATTGACATGATACGGGGCATACCCCAGCGGGCCAGGGAAACGGCCGGCGGCAGACTCGTTTCGGAAACCGAGTTTCGCCTTGGTCAGTTCTTTTTACAGCGCGTGGATATGGATATGGACGGCAGGCTCGAAACTATACGGCGTTTCCGCCGGGTGCCGGGCCTTACGGACAGGATAGAGGCGCTTGATTTCGCGGGAGACCTTGAAAGCTCGGAGAGCGATTGGGATGGAGACGGTTTGTTTGAATATGGCGAAGTATATCTCCCGGACGGCAGGGTCGAACGGTCCTGGGACCTTGATGGCGACGGCAGGAGGGAACGGCATGAACTTGGCTCCCGTTAGGCGTCAGGCGTATCGCCGCGCTGTTTCCTTCCCTCTCCTTGTCTGCGTCCTGGTTCTGTTGTCCTGTGCCAGCGCGGAAGACCGGCTCGAAATTCCCCGGCCGGCGGAGCAGTTCAGGCTTGACGATATTGAACGGTATGCCGGGGAAGACCCTGTACGGGCCATACACCTTATGGGCGCTTATGAGCGGACCTATGGTTTTGAAAACTATTCCTTTGACACGATCAGGCAGCAGGCTGTCGAAAATCTTAAAGAGGCCCAGATAAAGGCCATAGCCGAACGCCGCTGGGATGACGCGGCTTCAATGGCGCGTTCCCTTATGGCCCTGGGCATCACGGTGGAGAATACCGGCATGGAGCCCGACTTTCTTCTGGCCGAGGCCAGGGAATACCTTGCCGGAAACAATGATCTTGCCGCCTTTGTCTACGCCGTACGGGCCCATGAACTTGACCCCCTCAGCGCCGGTAACGCCCTGCCTTTTTTTGAGCGGGCCGTTGAACTGCGCCAGAGGCGTACCGCGGCTTTCTTCCTCGCCATACTCGACAGCAGCGGCGCCCCGGTGGACTCAGGCGCGCGCGCCTATGCCGAGGGCGCTGACGCCCCGTCGGATATGATACAGGGCGTCGCCACGGTGATGGTGTACCGGGGAACCAGGATAGAGCGGGGCATGGGCAGCCCCGACTGGATACTGGGGTCGGCCTTCTTTGTTGACGGATCAGGACTCCTCATCACCAACTACCATGTTATTTCAAGCGAAGTTGATCCTTCTTATGAGGGGTATTCGCGGCTGTATATACGCCTGGGCGACTCGTCAAGCGCCCGCATACCCGCCAAAGTGGTAGGCTGGGACAAGGCCATGGATCTTGCCATCATCAAGGCCGAGATAAAGCCCGCCTATGTTTTTTCCGTCGTGGACCGGGTAATACCCAGAGTGGGCGAGACGGTGCTTGCCATAGGTTCTCCGGGCGGGCTTGAAAAAACCGTAACCTCAGGCATTGTTTCCGCCCTTGGACGGCGTTTCCTTCCGATAGGGGACGTTATACAGATAGACGCGGCGGTAAACCACGGCAATTCCGGCGGCCCTGTGGTTGACCTTTCGGGCCGTCTTGTGGGCATAGTATTCGCCGGTATAGAACAGTACCAGGGCCTTAATTTTGCCGTTCCGGCGGAACGCATGGCGGCGGCCCTGCCCGCCATGATAAAGGGCGGCAAGGCTGAACGGCCCTGGCTGGGCCTCGCGGTAAACGAAACCGGCCAGGGGGCCGAAATTGTGTATGTGGCCCCCTTTACCCCCGCGTCGGAACTGCGGCTTGAAGAAGGGGTTTATATAACGTCCATTAACGGGGTTATGCCCCAGGCGTCCCAGGGGACCCTGATTCCCGCGCTTCAGGACCTGCTTTTTCCGGCACGGCCGGGCGAACTGGTGGTTCTTGAAAGCTCCGACGGCAGAACAACCATACTGCGCAGTTCGGTAAGGCCCGACGTGCCCCTGGCCGCCGCGGCCAAAGTGGACAGCAAGGAGCGTATTGCCGCGCCGCTTTTCGGCCTGGTACTTTCTCCTTCGGCAACCAGGGGCTTTTCGCCTTCTTTTCTGGTGAAGAAAGTGGTCAGGGGTTCGGTGGCCGACGAGGCGGGCCTTTCAGAGAATGACCCGGTAAACATAAGGAGTCTCAGGATAGACGAGACCATGGGCATAGCCATGATGGATATAAATGTTAAAAGACGGAGATCGGGGTATCTTGAGACCACCATGCGGCTGCCGGCGATTCTTGATTCCCCGGATACGCTGTAGGCCGTTTCGCGGGTTTACCCTTTGAAACCGCCTCAAAAAAAATTAAAAAACCTGACAAAAACACTTTGTTTTACGCCGGTTTTTTAATATTATAAAGAAAGATGTTAAATCCAAGGTAGTGATTTCAAAAAAGAGAGGTGCCCATGTATTCTGTTCTCAACGAAGACCCAGGGAAAAATACTGTTACCGGTTCCGGCTTTGACCGGATGGAATTTCCAGCCCATGACCGCGCGGATGTTTTCGCCCGGTACAGGGAGATGGAAAAAAAGCACGCCGAGAGCGAAAGGCGCTACAAGCGGCTTTTTGAGACCGCGCCCCTGGCGGTTTTCTTTTCCGATCCTGACGGCCGTATCCAGGACTGTAACCGCTATTTTGCCGATATTCTCGGCTTTGACAATCCCGGCGAACTTTTGAACCTCAAAATATACGATTTTTTCGCCTCACCCCCGGAAGGCAGGGCTTTTATACAGGAACTGATCGTCAATACCGGAACGGCAAAATACGGCAAGAAGATGGGGGAGTGGAAGCTCCGCGACGCCCAGGGCGGCATCATACCGGTGCTGGTTTCCCTGGAACTCAAAACCGGTGCCTCGGGGCAACCAGAGGAACTCAGGGGCCATCTTGAGGATATCAGCGAATACCGGGAACTGGAGACCCATCTCGCCAACAACCAGAAACTTGAAACCATGGGCTACCTTTCAGGAACCATTGCCCATGATTTCAACAATGTGCTTTCCACCATTATCGGGTATTGCAGCCTGATACAGGAAAACAATGCCCTTGATCCCGAACTGTCTTCCGATGTGGATAGAATATTCAATACGGCACAGAAAGCCTCGGACCTTATCAGGCAGCTCCTCAGCTTTTCCAGAGGAGGAGGGGAGGAGAACGAACCCTGTATTCCTGTACGGGAAACCCTCAATGAGATTGATTATATACTCCGCCGCCTGGTACGAAGGGAGATAGGACTTCACTTCAATCTGTATCCTGAGGAACTGTACATCAGTCTTAACCGCAGCCGCTTTGAACAGATGGTCATAAACCTGATACGAAACGCCCAGGACGCCATTGAAGGTCCCGGTTTTATCGAGGTGAAGAGTTCGCTGTACCGGGGCGGGGACGACCGCCGGGGCCCTGAATACGGAGACTGGCTTGAACTGAGCGTGAGAGATTCAGGCGCGGGAATACCCCGCGAAAAACTCGATGAGATATGGAAGCCTTTTTATACCACCAAGGAAAGCGGCAGGGGAACAGGCCTGGGCCTTTATTCAATACGGCGCACCCTTTCACAGGCGGGCGGACACATTTTTGTGGAAAGCGGGGAAGGCAGGGGAACGGTTTTCACCCTGTACCTTCCCCTCAGGAACGGGGCGGATTTTCTTTGCCTGCCGCGTAGTAATTGATAAGGCAGCCGTCCATGAGTATCTGCTTTTCATTGGCGGAGAGTTCGCCGAGACTGAGCGCGGCTTGTACGGCCCCGTCCAGTATGTAGGCGCTGATGGCGCTGCCGTCTTTAAGGGCCCTTCTGATGCCGGGGATGAACACATAATCTCCCGCATGAAACAGTTTTTCGTCGCTGACCACAAAGGGCAGTATGCCCCAGTTGATAAGATTGGAACGGTAGCGCTTGGTCGCGTATTCCACGGCGAGATTCGCCTGGGCGCCCAATACCCGCTGGCAGGACGCGGCCTGTTCCCTGGCAGAGCCGTCGCCGGGCTTGCGGGCGTAGATGGCGCTTCCTATGCCTATGTTGGAAAGGCTCAAGTCACCGCAGTCCGGAAGTGCCCTGATTTTGGCAAGGAGTTCTTCAA
>JAISDF010000018.1 GCA_031265025.1 Spirochaetaceae bacterium | reverse complement strand
ACCCTCCTTATCAGCCCGTACCAGAACCATGAGCTTATCAAGGCCACGGCAGAAGCCCTGGCCGCCCGTTACGGCGCGGCCTTTCTCTACCGGGATTTTCGCCCCCGTTTCCGGGCGGGCCAGCAAGAAGCCAGGGCCAGGGGCTTTTATATGCAGAAATATTGCGGCTGTATTTTCAGCGAGGAAGAGCGGTACCGGAAATAGCTTGTCCATAACGCCGGCGCCCCGGCTTATTCGGCAGCGCGCCTGTGATAAAGATAACGAAACGCCTTACTGAGAATTGTTGTCTGAGAATAACCCGCCCTTCCCGAATCCCTGGTTTTTGTGTTATAGTAGAAGATAGGAGAAAAGACTATGCAAACCGTAACGATACCTGTTTCGGAGGAGATACTTACCGCCGCCAACATGGACACGGAAGAAATGGCCTCTGCCATGAGCCGTGAATATGCCATGAAGATGTTTCAGTATGGCAAATTAACCCTGATGCAGTCAGCCGAGTTATGTAATATGAATATATATGATTTTCTCTCCATTCTTTCCCAGGCTCGTATTCCGGTTATAAATTACGACATCGAAGACGTAAAAAAAGAACTGTCATATTTTAAGTAGCCGATGATTATCGTTTGCTACGCTTCACCGCTTATAGCCCTCTCATTATGCAATAAGCTTGAGTTACTTGATACCCTTTTTAAAGAAGTGGTAATTCCTGAATGGGTCTATCAGGAAGTAAGCCGTGAGGGAAAGGCCGAAGCCGGTAAGATAGCGGTCTGGGCTCAGGGAAAGGTTCAAAGGGTCAGAAAACAGCCATTGTTTCAGGCGATAAACCTCAGCCTTGATGCCGGAGAGTCTGAAGCAATAACCCTGTATTGGGAAAAAGCGGCGGATTTTTTATTGATTGATGAACAACGGGGACGGCGGATAGCCGCCCAAAACGGCATAAGAATTATCGGGACTCTTGGCATTCTGCTTTTGGCAAAAGAAAAGGGGCTTGTAGACGTGATAAAACCTTTTTTGGATCAACTTTGGGCATCCCCTATCCGCATATCAGACAGCCTTTACCAGGATATTCTCAAACTGGCAGGGGAAAAATAAACATTGCGTGGTTATGCCTGACTTCCGTAATTACATTGATCCAGGGCCGAATCGAACGGCCGACCTGCCGCTTAGGAGGCGGCCGCTCTATCCCCTGAGCTACTGGACCGGATGGAATTGGCGAATGTTTCATTCTTTAATATGATATGTTATATCCCGCCGCGCTGTCCTTGTCAATGCGCGGCGCCTTCAGCCTTCCCGCGAAGATACAAAGTGCGTTATAGTGAAGCGGCAGTTCCGCCTTGGGGCGGGTCATTCCGGGGAGGGGCGAGTGGCGGATTCCAGGATTAAACGCGTATACATAGAAAAAAGAGCGGGCTTTGACGGCGAGGCGAGGCGGCTCCGCGCTGATTTGGCGGCGTTTCTCGGCGCTTCCTGGCCTTGCCTTGCCGCCCTTGCGGAACTCCGTATATTGAACCGTTATGATGTGTCCGGTCTTGATGAGGACGCCTTCCTGAAAGTTACCCGGCAGGTGCTTTCCGAACCCCAGTGCGATCTGGTTTATGATGAACAGGGGTTTAAGACCGGGCCGGAGGACAAGGTGTTCGCCGTTGAATACCTTCCCGGCCAGTACGACCAGCGCTCCGATTCAGCCGAACAATGCGCCGAACTTGTGGCCGGAAAGCGGCCCAGGGTTCGGAACGCCAGGGTGTATGTGCTTCGCGGGACCGGGAACTTTCCCCGGCCTGCCCTTGACGCGGTAAAAAGCTATCTGATCAACCCGGTGGATTCGCGGGAAGCGTCTCTGGAAAAACCTTCAAACTTTGATGAAGATGAAAGCCCTGTCCCGGCTGTGCCGGTGCTTAACGGTTTCATCTCTGCCCCCGCGCCTTTTCTCCGGGAACTCGCTTCCCGTTACGGTCTTGCCATGTCCGGCCCTGACCTTGAATTTTGCGGGGATTTTTTCAGGCGTCTTAAACGGGACCCTACCCTGGCCGAACTGCGGGTGCTGGATACCTACTGGTCGGATCACTGCCGCCATACCACCTTTACCACTGTCCTTGATGAAATAGTTATTGAGGAAGGTCCCCTTGCCGCTGAACTCCGGGAGGCTCTCAGGCAGTACGAGGAAGCCGGAAAAGAGGCGTATCCCGGCGCAACGGACAGGCCTCGTACCCTCATGGACCTTGCCACCATAGGCGCAAAGGTACTCAAAAAGCGGGGGCTCCTTGCCGACCTTGACGAGAGCAGAGAAATCAACGCCTGTTCCCTTAAAATCAACGCTGAATTTGAAGACGGTTCCCAGGAGCCCTGGCTGCTTCTTTTTAAGAATGAAACACACAATCACCCCACCGAGATTGAGCCTTTTGGCGGCGCCGCTACCTGTCTCGGCGGCGCTATACGGGACCCTCTTTCCGGCAGGGCCTATGTATACGGCGCCATGCGCGTGTCAGGAGGCGGCGATCCCAGAACGGCCCTTAGCCATACCCTGCCGGGCAAACTTCCCCAGATCAAGATAGCCAGGGAGGCCGCGGCGGGCTACGCTTCCTACGGCAACCAGATAGGCATTGCCACAGGGCAGGTGGCTGAATTCTACCACAGCGGTTTTGTTGCCAAGCGTATGGAACTGGGCGCCGTCATTGGCGCTTCTCCCGCCGGAACAGTCAGGCGGGAAAGCCCCCGGCGCGGGGACCTGGTGCTTCTCATAGGCGGAAAAACCGGAAGGGACGGCATAGGCGGCGCCACAGGTTCGTCCAAGGCGCATACCGGCGAGTCGGTGGAAACAGCCGGCGCGGAGGTGCAGAAGGGCAATGCCGTGGAAGAACGAAAACTCCAGCGGCTCTTCCGCAATCCTGAAGCCTCACTGCTCATCAAGCGCTGCAATGATTTCGGCGCCGGCGGCGTATCGGTGGCCGTAGGCGAACTGGCGCCGGGCCTTGATATAGACCTTGACGCGGTTCCCAAAAAATATTCGGGTCTTGACGGTATTGAGCTGGCCATTTCAGAATCCCAGGAACGCATGGCCGTGGTATGCTCCCCAGCCGACGCGGAAAAACTCATTGCCCTTGCCGCCCTTGAAAACCTTGAGGCTGTGGTTATTGCCAAAGTAAGTTTTGGCGAGGATGAAGAAGAGCCGCCCCTGGGCGTTCTCTATGCGCGGGAGGAGGAAAGCTCACGCGGCCCGGCGCGGCTCAGGATGCGCTGGCGGGGGGAGACCATCGTGGATTTGCCCCGGTCCTTCCTTGATTCCCATGGCGCTCCCAGAAAGGCCCGCGCCTTGATACGCGCCGCCGACCAGGGGGACCTTCCCGGCGCGGACCGGGAAACAGCGCTGTCCGGCGGAGACGGCATACCGCCTAACGCCTCGCTGCTCCTTGATAACCTTGAACGGGAACTGCGGAGCCTCCGCAGCGGAAGCCGCCGGGGGCTTCAGGAGCGCTTTGACGGTTCCATAGGGGCGTCTTCGGTGCTTTTTCCCTGGGGCGGCGCAAGCCAGGGAACCCCCGAATGCGGCCTTGCCATGCTCCTTCCCTCACTGGATAAAACGCCCCTTACGGCGGGAGTCATGAGTTTTGGCTACGACCCCGAAGCCGCTTCGCGCTGCCCCTATACCGGGGCAAAGGGCGCGGTAAAAGAAGCCCTGGCAAAATTCGCCTGTCTTGGCGGAGACCCCTTCAGCGCGAGGCTTTCTTTGCAGGAATATTTTGAACGCGCCGGCAGCCCCGCCTCCTGGGGCAGGCCCCTTTCGGCCCTGCTCGGCGCGCTTGAAGCCCAGCTTGCCCTGGGCGTTCCGGCCATAGGGGGCAAGGATTCCATGTCGGGAAGCTACCGGGACGAAGGGCGGGGCATAGAGCTTGCCGTGCCGCCCACCCTCGTCGCCTTTGCCGCGGGCTCCGCGCCGGCAAAAAGAATACGCTCCGGCGCCCTGAGCGGCAGGGAGGGAAACATACTTCTCGCGTTTAACGCCGCGCCGCTCAACAAAAAAAACGAGTGGGACGTATTCAGGGCAAACCTCAAGGCCCTCCTCGCCCTCTCAAGCCGGTCCCTGGTCAGGACGGCCTTCCCGGTGCCCGCCGGCGGGGCCCTTGTTTCCCTTGCCCTCATGGCCTTTGGCAATATGACCGGCGTGGAGGCCGAAGGCGATGTGCTTACGGCAATCACCGCGCCGGGCAGCTTCCTGGTTGAAGTTGACGGCGGGATATTCGGAAAAAATATTGAAGAATTCAAAACAAGCCTTTCAGGGGCCCGCTGGTCCATCGCGGGGAGAACCCTTGCTTCTCCGGTATTCAAAATTATTACCGGGAGCGAAGAAACCCTGGACGAAGAAGAAACGCCGGAACAGCGGACAGCCTGGATTGAGCTTGAAAAACTCCGCCTGGCCTATGAATATCCCCTCTCCGGTATTTATCCCCAGACCGGCTCCCGCGAAGACGCGCCCCTTCCTTCTTTTGTCAGGGAGTCAGGGAAACGCCCCCGGAACGCGCGGTCCGGCGTCAGACGCCCCGCTGTCCCGCCCCTGGTGGTGCTGCCTGTATTTCCGGGAACAAACTGCGAATGGGATATGGAACGGGCCTTTGTCAGGGCCGGGGCCAGAGTGCGCCAGGTGGTATTCCGCAACCTCTCAAGTGAAGCGGTCAGGGAATCAAGCGCCTCTCTTGCCCAGGCCATAGAGGAAGCCCAGATTGTGGCCCTTTCGGGAGGGTTCAGCGCCGGAGACGAGCCCGATGGTTCGGGGAAATTCATTGCCAATGTGTTCAGGTCGTCTCCCGCTGCGGACGCTCTTTCCGCCCTGCTTGAGAAAAGGGACGGCCTTGTTCTCGGCATCTGCAACGGATTTCAGGCGCTGATAAAACTCGGCCTGGTCCCCGGAGGCCGCATCTGTGAAGCGGACGAGACCAT
>JAISDF010000017.1 GCA_031265025.1 Spirochaetaceae bacterium | reverse complement strand
GGAGCGTCGAGTATGTATTTGAATGGGATTGTCCGGGCGATAAAGATTTTCTCTGGCGTGATGATGACCACAGTTTCGAACTGCGTCCCAAAGAAAAACTCAGCCCCTGGACAATGTATCACTGGTCCATAACTACCGGGGCCAAAAGCCGCGACGGGATACCGCTGGCGGATAACTATGAAGGAAACTTTATAACAGACAGTGATACCCTCATCCCGAAGGTAGAACGCTGTTTTCCCCTTGCCCCTTCCGGTCAGGCGTGGGTTGAAACAGGCGGATCTGTAGCGGACGGCCTCGGCCCCGGCGGGGCCATAGGGGTCGGCTTTACCAAGGACATGAACAAGGAGAGCGTACTTCGTTCCCTGCGTTGCGAACCCGGCCTTACCGGCCGCACTGAATTACTCGACAACAAAACAATAGTGTTTATTCCCGAACAGGAATGGGCGCGGGAAACAATCTATACCCTCATCGTCTCAAAGGATACCCAGGACCTTTCAGGCCTCAAACTGGGAGAAGACTATAAAGTCTTTTTTACCCCGGATCTTCCCTATCTTGACCTGCGCTTTATAGCCATAGATCCCTATGCTCCCTTTACCGGCGCGGAACTTGTCAACGGAAACTGCCTGCGCGTCAGCTTGAGCGATCCTCTGGTCCTGCGCCTTACCCTTGGTTTTTCCCTTGAACTCAGCGCCGACGCTGTAAGGTCCGCGTTTTCGCGGATAAGCCTTAGCCCCTTCTTTCCGCCCAATCTTCCCGCCGTCGCCCTGCGTTCAGTCTCAATGGAATCATCCGACGCCCTGAGCCTCGAATGGGAAGGGCTTCTGTCAGGCGGTTCCGGGACAGGCCATTACTACAGGCTTTTTATACCAGGCGGAAAGAGCGGTGTGCATAACGGCAGCAGCGCTTTTTTCCGTGAGGATCGTTATCTCTATATCGAGGTGCTTCCATGAATAAGCATGTGTTTTTTTCCCGGCGTTTAAGGACGCTTCTTTTTCGGTCCCTGTTTGCCGCGGCCGCGCTTTTCCTGCCGGCCTGCGATCTTCTCAGGGAAAGTCCCTTTGAAGTCATAGCCTGGAATCCCGGCAATGGCTTTTTCCCCGGCTTCAGCGAAACAAGCATTTACTTTGTATTCTCACACGAAGCCGACCATATCAGCGTTGAGCGGGCCTTTACCCTTACCGAGGACGGCAGGGCGGTAACAGGATATTTTTCCTGGGACGGAAAACGCTGTATTTTCAGCCCGGCTTCGCCTTTCAGGCAGAACAGGGAATACAGGGTAACTATCCTGCAGGATGCCATGGATACCAAGGGCCTCTCCATGGACGGACATTTTGAGGGCTGCTTTTATACACGGGAAGACGGCAACCGTCCTGAGCTAGTGTCCGTAGATCCTCCCTATGACGGCGTTATGAACGGGGAGCGGGGTACGCTGACCCTGGAATTTTCAGAACCTGTTGATTCCCTTTCACTGGTACAGGAACTGTCCCTCAGCCCCTCAATGACCGGCTTCTGGTCCCTTGACGCCGAAGGCCGTGAGGCGAAATTTACCCCCCTTGAACCCTGGCGCCATAACACCCTGTACCAACTGCGGCTTTCGGGGAATTTTTTGAGCGTACTCGGCATCTCCATGGGAAGCGAATTTTCCAGCCGTTTCCGTACAGGTCTTGATACCGAGCCGCCGCGCCTTGAAAAGGCCTCTGCCCTGGACATGGAGGAGACTGAACTTTTCGAGCTTGAAAGGGACCCGTCTGAAAATTCCCTTTGGGAAGGAAGCTACAGGCTGGGCCTTGTTTTTTCCGAATCAATTGACAGCGCTTCCCTTAAAAGCCGCATAGCGGTTCACGGCGGACCGGCACTGATTATGGAAAGCCCGCCGGGTTACGGGAATTCTTTTGTGTTCCGCCTCGACGGAAAGCCGGAATACGGGAGCCGCTTTTCCGTATCCATAGCGGCGGGCCTTGCCGACATGGCAGGAAACGTCTCCGCGGAAGAGTATCTTTTCAGGATACACGCCAACGGCCCCCTTTCAAAACCGCCTTCCCTTGTGGGGCTGAGGCTGCCCCTTAAACCGGGCGATTCACCCGGCGGCCTTTCCGGTCCCGGAGACGAACAACTGGGTCCCGGCGACGCCGAACCCAAGGCCTACAGCGTCAATGATCTTTTTGCCGATCTTCCCCTGAAAGGAGACGCCGCTCATTATACCTTCGATACGGGAATTCCCTCGTGGATAGAACTGTATTTTGATACCGCTCCCGGCGGGGAAATCAATCTGTTTTCCCTTATGGACCTTTTCAGGATTGAAAGTACCAACAGCGCCTTAAGTTTCTCGCCCAGGAGCGTAGTACAGGATGCCTTTACCTGGGCCCACCCCCATGATCCCTGGAGCGCTTATACGCGGGTAGAAATACGCGGCCTCATGGTAAATCACCCGGCCCAGGGCGTTATACGCTTTATTGTGGGAAGCGGCCTTGAGGACAGTCTCGAAAACAGAACGGCGGAAGCCTTTGAACTTCCCCTGGTGAAGTAGCATGAAATCCCTTGTCCTGTTTTGCGTGAAGCGGCCTGTGGCGATGATTATGGCGGTACTCGCCCTTTTTCTCGGGGCCCTGCTTGCCCTTCTCGCGCTGCCCCTTGAAAAACTCCCGCCTCTTTCTTATCCCAGGGTCACCGTGGAAACAGCCTATCCGGGCATGGCCGCCTCAGATATCCGATCCATAGTAACCATACCTCTTGAAGACGCCCTGTCGTCGGTCAAGGGCCTTGAGCGAATGAGAAGCGTTTCCCGCGACGGGGCATCGCTTGTTATTCTTGATTTCAGATGGGGGCTTGACCCCAACACCGCTTCCCTTGAGGCAAGGGAAATCATAGACGGCGTATACCCCGTTCTGCCTGAGGGAACGGAAAAACCCCTGGTGGTTCCCGGAGATTCCCGCGAAGAAGCCCACGCCGTCATAGCGGTACGGGCAAAAAACGGGGATCAGGTCTTTGCCCGCCGCCTTGCCGAATATGAACTGAAAGCGCGGTTCAGGAGAATAGAGGGGCTTTCCGGGGCAGTGCTTTCAGGCGGCGATGTGCCTGAACTGTCGGTGGAACTTGACCTCAACCGCATGGTCAGGCAGGGCGCGGGACCCGCGGTGGTGGCCGAAATCCTTTCCAGGGAACTTGCGGACATGCCTGGCGGCAGCGCCAGGGAGGGCAGCCAGGAACTGGTCATTGTAGGCAGGGGAAAGCCCGAAGTTCCCGGAGAGTTGGCGTCAATGGTTCTCCCCGGAATAAACGGCCCCCTGTACGCATCTGATATATCCCGTACCATTCTGAAACCGGCGCGGAAAAAAAGTATTTTTATTTATAATAACGAAGAACAGGTCTGTCTTGAACTTTTCAGGCGTCAGGGGTCAGATCCTGTGGGGCTCTCACGGGATATACGCAGGACAGTGAAGGAAGCTGAAAAACTTTTTTCCAAAGACGCGGAGATACGGATAGTGTACGACGGCGCTTCGGAAATTACCGGAGCTATGACAGATTTTTTCAGGGCGGCGGCCCTGGGTGTCGCCGCGGTAGGAGCCATTCTCGCTTTCTTCATGGGCCGTATCCGTTACTGCCTTCTCGCCGGTTTTTCCATTCCCTTCTCGGCGGCGGCCGTTCTTGCCGCCCTTGCCGCCTCCGGGCGCTCCCTGAACAGCATGAGTCTTTCGGGCCTTACCATGGGTATAGGGCTGGTTTCGGATGTTTCGGTCATTGTACTTGACCTGCTTCACCGCTCCTTCGGAAACCGTTTCCCCGGAACCGGCGAAACAGCCGATGCTGTTTCAAGGGTTTCTCTTTCAAGTTTTGCCGGAACCCTGACCACCATAGTGGTTTTTCTCCCGGTGTTTTTTCTTCCCGGCCCGCTGGGGGCCCTGTACGGGGACCTGTCCCTCTCCCTCATTGTGTCGGTGAGTTCAGGCTGGGCCTATTCACAGTTCATTCTACCGCCACTTTACCGCTTCTTTTTTACCCCGGAAAGAAAAAAGAAGATTTCGCCTAACTCTCCGGCGCGGGAAAGTGCAAGGCAACCAGAAGCGGCTTACCGGCGTTTTCTCCGCACGAGCCTCAGGCATCCCGGCCGGGCTGTTTTTGCCGCCGGGGCATTCAGCGTGTTCGGCATGGTCCTGCTCGCTTCCCGCCCGGCGGTCTTTATGCCGCCTGACGAGGCCGGTGAACTGGAACTTGCCTTTGACTACCCGCCCGGCACTGATCTTGAATTCATGGCAAAGGAAGGAAAAGTCCTGTCGGAAAAAATTCTCAAGTTTATGGGCGTCAGGGATTGTTTCGGCCGCGCTGGTTCCGAGGCCGAAGACAGTTCCAGAAGGGCCGATACGGGGTACCGCAGGGAAAGGCTTGTCTTCCGCTGCTTTCTCGAACAGAACGCCGGGGTACAGGAACTTATGGAAGAACTCGGCGCCCTGTCCGGTGTTGCCGGGACCAGCTCAAGCGTCAGAATTCCGGAGGACAGTGCCGGCCGCCTTTTGGGACTTTCTTCTTCATCATCGCTGGCCATAAAGGCCCCTGACCGCGAAACCCTTGGGGAAAGGGCGGACGGCGTAAGAAGCGCCCTGGAAAAGGCGGGCGTTCCGGGGATATTCAATTCAGGCGAAAAGCGGCCTGAAATCAGGATATACCCTGACAGGGAAGCCGTGGCCTTTCTCGGCGTCTCCTCTTCGGAGATAGCCGAGACCCTTTACGCCGCGACCAGCGGCCTCATCGCCGGGCAGCTTGAAGCGGACGGCCGTCCCCTCAACATCAGGGTTTCCGCGATGACGGAAAGTCCCGGCGGTGTTTCGCCGGGTATGGCAGGGGCTGTTACACGGGAAACGCCGGACGAATATCTGGCCCGCGTTCCCCTGGTCAGGGGCGACGGCGGCGCCGTACCTCTGGGCGCCCTGGTTCACATCAAAAGAGAAGAAGCTGATTCTGAATTGACCCGCCTTGACCGTTCGGACACCCTGTACCTTGAACTGGGTTCCGGCCCTGAAAAGACACTCAGGAACCTTTCGCGGGAACTTTTGCGGAACAATGACGGTATAAGCCGCGCCGATGAATCGGCCTTCCGTCGTTACCGCTTTTCCCTTGTCCTGACCCTCGTCCTTGTGGTGATACTGCTCTACATGACATTGGGCGCGCAGTTTGAATCTTTTTCCCTGCCCCTGATCATCATGCTGTCCATTCCCTTTTCCCTGGCAGGCGCAGGTCCTCTGCTTTTCGCGAGCGGATCGGGGCTTGATTCAGGATCTGTTCTGGGGCTTACGGTTCTTTTCGGCCTTGCGGTAAACAACGGCATAGTACTTTATGAAATCAGCGCGGAAAAAATTCAGAACGGTTTTTCACCGCCGCGCGCGGTGTATTCAGGCGCCGGGGAAAGGCTGAGGCCGGTATTGATAACTACCCTTACGACCCTTTCGGCGCTGCTTCCGGCGTTTCTTTCTCCCATGGGCGCTTCCCAGCGTTCCATGGCGGCGGCCATGTTTGGGGGAATGGCCGCGTCAACCCTGCTTTGCCTCTTTGTTCTTCCTCCGGTACTGGTACGTTTTCTTAAAAAGAGGACGGTATGAGCGGGACAGGGCCTTTCGGACTCTGGCTTGAAAAACCGGTGGCAGCTTCCTGCGTCGCCCTGAGCATACTCGCCGTCTCGCTGGCCGTCATAGGCGTCCCGTCCGAAAAACGCGGCGGAGCGCGGGAAGCTCCGGCCTACGGCGTCATACTGCGTCATTACGGCGTTGACGGACGGGAGATGGAACGGTCCATAGCGCTTCCCCTGGAAGAGGCCCTTTCCGCCCTTCCGGGACTGAATTCCCTTTCAACGGTTTCAGAGAACGGCATGGTCCGCGCCTTTGCCCGTTTCAATACCGGCGTCAGGGGCGCTTATGAGGCGTTCAGGGAAGCGGTGCAGCGGGTATACGAAACGCTGCCCTCCTCGGTACAGAGGCCGGAACTGGTCTCAGGGGACGACAGACGCCTTCCGGTGTGGAGCGCTGTGGTGGTGCCGTCGGGAGAAAAGCCCCTGCCCGAACGACTCGGCATTCTCCTTGAACGGGAACTGAAACCGGCCCTCGAGAGCATTGAAGGAAGCGGAGAGGTTGAACTTGCCGGAACAGGTCTTACCGAACTGGTCATTGCCCTTAAAAATGAGGCCGCCCTGGCAAGAGGCGTCAGCGCTTCCTTTCTTGCCGCCTTTCTCGGCGCCCAGGACCTTCTCCTGCCCGGCGGGGAACTGAGGACAGGTACAGGGAACATTCTTATCAATGTTGACGGGCGTTACGGAACAGGCGAAGAACTATCCGAGGCCCTCATCCCGCTTCCC
>JAISDF010000047.1 GCA_031265025.1 Spirochaetaceae bacterium | reverse complement strand
ATAGGTATTCATAAAAAAATCGCTCATGGTGCCTTCCTTTATACGATCATGGTCCCTATGCCCTCATCGGTAAAGAGTTCGATAAGAAGGGCATGGGGAAGCCTGCCGTCAATTATGTGGGCGCGGGAAACCCCGCCTTCCAGGGCAAGGCGGCAGCACTCGGTCTTGGGTATCATGCCCCCGCTCACTATGCCCTGCTTTGTAAGATCTTCCAGTTCCTCACGGTAGATGACTTTAAGAAGCGAACCGGGGTCATTGACATTTGTAAGCACGCCCCGGACATCGGTCATGAGGAGAAGTTTTTCCGCCCCGAGCGCGGCGGCTATTTTTGCCGCGGCAATATCGGCGTTGACATTGAGGCTTTGTCCGGCGTCGTTTCCCGTGCCTATAGCCACGGTGGAAACTACCGGTATATACCCGCCGCCAAGGACCGTCTCAAGAAGGCCGGTGTTGACTTTGGTTATTTCTCCCACAAGGCCCAGGTCTTCGTTTTCGGCGCTGTAACGCACGCCCTCAAGGAGTGAACCGTCTATGCCGCAGAGTCCCAGGGCCCGGCCTCCTGCCTGCTGAACAAGGCCGACTATGTCCTTGTTCACCTTGCCGGCCAGCACCATTTGAACAAGCTCCATGGTTTCGGCGTCGGTGTACCTGAGCCCCCGGACAAAACGGCTTTCCTTGCCGGTCTTTTTAAGGAGCGTGTCTATCTCGGGGCCGCCGCCGTGAACCAGCACTGTCCTTATGCCTACACAGGCCATAAGCACTATATCCTGAATCACCGCCGCCTTGAGTTCCGGCGAGATCATGGCATTGCCACCGTATTTGACTACGACGGTTTTCCCATAGTGCCGCTGAATATAGGGGAGGGCGTGAACAAGTATGCCTGCCCGGTCCTGGCCGCTGCCTGGGTCGTCCATGGGACTATGCGGTCTCCCCTACCCTGGCGGAGGTGCTTTCCCGCATGGGGTTGAGCAGTTTGCCATACTCGGCCATGTGGGATGATTTGCCGTGAGCCACAAGGTCGTCGAAGGATTCCCATTTTTCAACAAGGGTGAGCCTGTTATTCTGTACGGGCTCCTGTATCTTCATGGAAGACTCGATTTCCCGTATATAGGTGTATTCGACGCAACCCTTTTCCGCCAGCACCAGGGGACGGAGCTTTTTAATTCCGTCAAGGTAGCTGTCCATCATTCCATCCTTGATGGTAAACGTTACTAGTACATGTATCATTACGCAACTCCTTTCCGGCGGCATAAACCGCCATTATAATAAAGCGGGACAACCCGCTGTCAGGACCTGTAATCGCCGTTTATCTTAACATAGTCGTAGCTGAGATCGCAGCCCCATACTTCCGCGAAACCGGGACCGGACCCGGCGCTGACGCGGATTTCGATTTCTTCGCCGGACAGGACGCGCTTTGCCTCTTCCTCGGAAAATTCCACCGGGCTTCCCTTTCTGAAAACAGAGACGACGCCTGGGTTTTCTGTATCCAGGACTCCGGCGAAATCCACGCTTGTTATACCGGGGTCAAAGGGAACGCCCGCGTAACCAAGGGCGCAAAGCACCCTCCCCCAGTTGGCGTCGGCGCCGAAACAGGCGGCCTTGACAAGGCTTGAGGAAACCACCGATTTCGCCAGGATTTCGGCGCCGGCCTCGCTCCCCGCGCCGGAAACTTTTACGGTAACAAGTTTGGTCGCCCCTTCGCCGTCCCGCGCCATGGCCCTGGCAAGTTTCACGCAGAGAAAAATCAGGGCTTCTTCAAAAATAGTATAATCGGGCCCTTCCGTTTGGATTGGGGCGTTTCCGGACGCGCCGTTGGCCAGGACAAGAACCATGTCATTGGTGGAAGTATCGCCGTCCACGCTCAGACGGTTAAACGAAAGGCCCGCCGCCTTTCTGAGGGCGCGGTCAAGGAGTTCACGGTTTATGGCGCAGTCGGTACTTATAAAACACAGCATGGTTGCCATATTGGGATGTATCATCCCCGAGCCCTTGGTCATCGCGCCGAAACGCACGGTTTTTCCGGCGATCTCACATTCCACGGCTATATCCTTGCGCCGGGTGTCGGTGGTCATGATGGCTTCAAGGGCGGCGTCATGGCCCGCCTGGTCATTGGTAAGCGAATTGACCAGGGAAGAAGAAGAGGCCTCTATTTTTTCTATGGGAAGGGGAACGCCTATGACTCCTGTAGAAGCGACGGCAAAAGCCTCGGGGCTCAGGGCCAATTCATCGGCGGCAAGGGCGGCCATGCGCCTGGCTGCCTTTATTCCCGCCTCGCCGGTACAGGCATTGGCGTTGCCCGAGTTGGCGATGACCCCGTGAAGACGCCCCCGCGCAAGATGTTCGGCGCTTACCAAAACACTCGCCGCCCTGACCAGATTTGTGGTAAACAACGCCGCCGCCGTACAGGTTCTTTCCGAATAAATCAGGCCCAGATCCCGTTTCTTTCCCGAAGCCTTGATACCGCACCATACGCCTCCGGCCCGGAAGCCCCTGGCCGCGCATACACCGCCGCTGATTATTTTCATGACTTCTCCTAAAACGCCGCGGGGACCCCGTCGAGTCCCAGGCGTTCGTCAAATCCAAAGATGATATTCATATTTTGAACAGCCTGACCGGCCGCGCCCTTGACCATATTGTCAATGGCGCTGACAACGATGAGGGTAGTCCCGGTCTGGTCAAGGTGTACCGAAATATCGCAGTAATTGGACTGCCTGACATTCCTGGTGGACGCCGCGGTTCCCGCCGGGAGAACACGGACAAAGGGTTCATCCTTGTAAAAATCCGCGTACATTTCCCGGATTTCAGCGGCCCGCCCCAGAATCTCCTTTGAGGGCGGCCGGTCGGAAGGAAGCCCCGAAGCAAGGGGGCCGAGGGGAATATATATCGTGCTCAATATGCCCCGGTTCATCGGCGCAAGGTGGGGAGTAAACACAAGACGGACAGGGCGGCCGGCCATTTTTTCCAGGGTCAGGCTTATTTCGGGTATATGCCTGTGGGCCCCTAGCTTGTAGGGAGTCATGGCGTCGGCACATTCGGGAAAATGAAAAGCCCGGGAAGGTTCCCTGCCGCCGCCTGTTATCCCGGACGCGGCGTCAACAATGACAGGCCCGTCCCCGGCAAGGCCGCGGGCAAGGCAGGGATAGCAGCCCAGGGAAGCGCCTGTGGGATAACAGCCCGGATTGCCGATAATCACGGGCCCCCGCGCGGCAAGCTCCCGGATGCGGGCGCGGTTCAGTTCGGGAAGCCCGTACACCGAACGTTCCCGCAGTCCGGGACAGGTATAGGGTTTGCCGTACCAGGCGCTGTACACTTCTTCATCATGGTCAAAACGAAAATCGGCGGATAAATCAATATAGGAAATTCCCCTGTCCACAGCCGCCCCGGCATAAGCCTCGCCCACACCGTTGGGCAGGGCGGCAAAGACACAGTCGCTTGTGGCGACGGCCTCTTCGGGGCTGACCAGGACAGATGAAACAAGGCCCCGCAAATTGGGGTATATGTCTTCTATATGTTCACCGGCATGGGAACTGGACGCGAGGATCAGGGTCCCGGCCTCAGGATGGCCCCGCAGCAGCCTGATTAATTCGGCGCCCGCGTAACCTGTGGCGCCGATGATACCTATGGTCATCAGAAACCTCCTTTATAATGCCAGCCAGGGCCGCCCCTTCAAAATAAATTTTGAAACAGCCCCAGTATACCCGAAAAGGATTTTTTTAGAAAGGACGGCGGAAAAAGCGTGAAGACGAGACAAAAATACCCACAGGGCCGGGGAGAGCAGTATTTCCGTTCATGGATATAAAATTGCATAATTATTTACCCTTGTCAATAGTTCAAGATGGTTTTATACGATGTTTTTTGAAAAAACACCTCTCCTGACCCAAAAACCGCCTATAATTAAATATTTATCCAAAAATAATGAATATTTATTCGGTTCAATTTGAATTACCCTTGACATAACCGGAAAAAATTTGGAATATTTATGCATTGCTTATGACGAGGAGTATACCATGATGACCCGGACAGCGGTCCTTGAAGAAACCATAGAGGACACTTTTATTGAACGGAAAGATGACGTTGATTTTCACCCCGGAAAAGTCTACTGCGCCAACTGCATCCATTGCAAACTGGTACCGTCAATTCAAAATGATGAAGGCTGTTATGTACTGCGTATACGCTGCGACGCGGGCAAATGGAAAAAGAAACTCGGCGAGGAAAAAATATACAAATACTGCACCATTACCCGGCGCTATCTTGACACCTGCGACTCCTATGACGACATGGGCGATACCCGGACCTTTATGCGGGACCTCAAAAAGACCCTGCCCGGCAAGGACCTGTACTATTCGCCCTGTGAGACAGCGG
>JAISDF010000252.1 GCA_031265025.1 Spirochaetaceae bacterium | reverse complement strand
GCGTTTTGTACTGTGATGGTAGACCCGTCCTCAGCCTTTGCGGTTACCCCGGTAACCCTGCCCTGTGAATTTGTTACAAGACCGGTAACGGGCGTGGTGTAATAAATTTTAAAGTTTGGCTTCTGTGAAAGATATTGCAAAGAACGGATAATATGATCCACGCCGCCGGCCGGTGAAGACGCCTGCCAGCCCTTACGCCAGTCGCTATGATGCCAGCGCAGTTCCGGGCCGCCCATGCCGTTTGGTTCATGCAGACCAACGCCGTGATCAATCAGAAAGTATACATCCGAGGCGGATCTTTCAATAAGAGAACGAATGGCGCTTGTGTCTGCCTGGGACCTGCGCTCGCTTGCGCCCGCGCTGTCCAGCCAGAATTTAAGATAACTGTCTACTGACTCTATATATCCGACTTCCCTTTGCATGTCGGTACCGATACCGGTGATAAATCCTCCTGACAACGAGGAGCTTCCGCCCGCGACATCGTTCTTTTCAAACATAACAACGGTCTTGCCTGTATCAACGGCCGCCAGAGCCGCCGACAGACCCGCAAGCCCTGCACCGGCGATAACAACATCCGCCTGAATCACCGTGTCGCCTTTTTTAGGCGGTGAGGGCAGAGGCGTCGAGAGCCCAGCGACATCGCCGCCGGCCTGCCTTACGCAGTCTTCTACCGCGGCAATGACGGCATAACTTGTTACGGTACATGTGGAAATCGCGTCCACCGCAAGCGACTGTGTTTCGACAATCGCCGCCGGGATACGTTCCAGTGCGGGCTGCGCGACCCGAAGCGTCTCTCCCTCGGATACAATGGTGATACGCTTGATGGCGTCATTTGTAAATTCAGTCTCGACTACAATTTCGCTGCTGTTCCCGTTTGCCTTGCCCTGGTACACTCCGGCTTTGAAAGAGGGGGTAACCCTTCCTTTCGGCGCCATGCACGCCGCAAGCGCGCAGAAGAGCGCTGCCACCGTCATCAAAACCACCGCTTTTTTCAACCGCGTTCTCATCATTTCCTCCTCCTTAATAAGTGTAAATATACACTTGCTGTTTTGAGGTTCTTTCAAAACTTCAGTTTTGAAATTGGCTCTTTTGAAACAACTTCCGTGTATTTTACATCATTATCCTGATTATTGATAGAGAAGATTTTTGTATCTGGTCAAGGTCGCCGGGGTGTATGTCCGCGAGGAAGGCGTCTATGGAGGCGAGTTTTTGTTCCAGATAGAGGTACTCTTCGGAGCCGGAGGGGAGTTTGGCTTTTTCTTCGGCGAAGTACTGGCGGGTGTAGAGTATCAGGGTGGTGGTGGTCGTGAGGTAGAATTTGCCGAAGCCGTTGCTGCCCAGGCTGTACTTGCTGAACAGTTCCTGCATTTCCGCTGGTTTGGGGCGGCTTACTATGTCTTGAAAGGCGCCTGAAAATTCCCCGGCGCTTATGACCGGGCCGTTGGTCCAAAAGAGAAAGGCTTCCATGAGCTGGCTCGAATGGTCGACCATTTCGGCGAATTCCCTGGTCTGGGCGCTGTTGCCCGACATGCTGAAGAACAGTCTTTCAAGTTCCGGCCGCATGACCGGGTACTGTGCCAGAAGCGTATCCATATCCCCCTGGGCCAAAAAGGGACCGAAACCGTTGGCGAAAAGGGGCGGCATCGTAAAAATAAGGGTCAAAAGGACGATTTTCGTTTTCATGCTCTATTATCGGCCGGGCGGCGGGGGAGATTAGCTTCTGTCCGGGTCCCATTCTTTGCGCCGCTTTTCTATGCGTTCATAGGCGGCGTTGACCCGCGCTGTCTTTTCGGTGGCTTTTTTCATGTTGCCTTCATGGGCCCGGTCGGGGTGGTGGGTTTTGAGGAGTTTTTTGTAGGCTTCCTTGCAGGTTCTTTTGTCAGCGCCAAAGGGAACGCCCAGTTCGGCAAAATCGGGTTTAAGTTCTTCGGGAACGGGGGGCTGTCCGGGCGCTTTTTGTTCCGGCCTTCTGGTTTGGTCAAAACTGTCCTTTGCCTTGTCCCGCCCGGACAGGTAGTCGTTTAGTTCGCTGTAGGCATCTTCAAGGTCAGGGTCCGTTGTTTCGTTTCCGTATTTACGGCGGAATCCGTCGTTTATGCGGCTTTCTAGCACCCTGCCCAGGCGGTCAAGAATTCCCATGGGTCTATACTAACAGGATGGGTCAGGCTCTTCCAGTGTACCTCCGCGCCGCGGCCCGCACTGCGGTGTCAAGGTTAAAATTTACCGGGTTACAAAAATTGTGTGTATAGCTTGTTGTATGCGCCTTCCCCTTTTCTGTTTTGTCAGGCTGTGCTAGCCTTGACCCCATGAAAATCGCCAAAAAGAACTTTGGTATGCTTTCCAGCGGGAAAAAGGCCAGGCTCTTCATCCTCAAGGCCGGGGATTTAAGGCTGGTTATGACCAATTACGGCGCTTCCCTGGTGGCGCTCTATGTTCCTTCTTCCCGGGGACCTGAGGAGGATGTGCTTTTGGGGTACGGAACCCTTGCGGGGTATGCCTCGGACAGGTTCTTTTTTGGTTCTACGGTAGGGCGTTATTCAAACCGTATCGCCAACGGGACCTTTACCCTCAATGGCAGGACCTATACGCTGGATAAAAACGACGGCAAACACACCCTTCACGGCGGCTTGCGGGGGTTTTCCCGCAGGCTCTGGAAGGCCGAAGGCTATGAGGAAAAAGACGGGGTTTTCGTCCGTTTTGAAATCTCCAGTCCCGACGGGGACGGCGGCTTTCCGGGCAAACTCAGGGCCGTGGTAAGCTACGGCCTTTCCAAGTCCAATGAGCTTATCGTGGATTATTCCGCCGATGTGGATAAACCCTGCCCGGTAAGCCTGACAAACCACGCCTATTTTAACCTTGCCGGAGAGGGAAGGGGGGACATACTTTCCCATGAGGCGCTGCTCTACGCTTCCCGCTACGCGGCGCTTGGCCGGGAAAGCGCCGGGACGCTTGCGGATGTTGAGGGCGGGCCCTTTGACCTGAGGACCCGCACGGCTATAAAAGACGCCATGGCCCGTTTCCCGGAGACCGGAGGGGGCTTTGATCATTGTTTTGCCGCCGACGGCGAGGCCGGAAAGCTCAGGCCCTTTGCCGAAATTTCCGATCCCCTTTCCCGGCGCAGGATGCGGCTGTTCAGCACCCATCCGGGCTTTCAGTTTTATACGGGCAACGCCATCACCCCGGTGGCCGGCAAACCCGGTTCCTTCTACGAAAAACATTCCGGCCTGTGCCTTGAGCCCCAGTTTTTCCCGGATACGCCGAACCAGGCCGCTTTTCCGCCCTGCGTATTTTCCCCGGAGCGGAAATTTCACGAGCGTTCCCTGTATTCCTTTGACTGGTAGGCTTTCAATATATCGGAAATGGCTACTTGATAATAAATCTGGTTCGTCATAAAATAAGAACATCCGGTTGACGCGGCCGGAACGCTAAATCAGGGTGAAAAGAGGAGCCTATGGATATCCAACTTCAGGAATTGATCGATAAGATAAAGAAAGACGGGATAGAATCCGCTTCGGAAGAGGCCTTGAAGATAAAGAGACAGGCGGAGGCGGAAGCCGAAGGCATTATCAACGCCGCGAAAAAAGAAGCGGACGCCCTGATTGCCTCGGCAAAGGAAGACGCCGGGAGGGCCGAAAAGGCCGGTATAGCCGCCGTGGAACAGGCTTCCCGCAATCTGGTCCTTGCCTTTAAGGATGAGATACAGACCCTTCTTGACAGGATCATCCAAAAAGAAACCGGCGCGGCTTATGGCGCCGATACGCTTAAAAACGCCATTCCCGAGGTGGTAAAGGGCTGGGCCGCGGGTTCCGATTCGCTCCAGGTTATTTTGAACGAAAGCGATCTTAAAGCCCTGGAAGCCTTTTTCAGGGATAAACTTTCCGCTGTCCTTTCCGGCGGCGTTGATCTTAAATCGGACCGCAATCTGGGCGGAGGTTTCAGGATAGCCGAAAAGGACGGCAGGGCGTATTATGATTTCTCCGCCGAGGCGGTAGCCGAACTCCTTTCGGCGTACCTCAATCCCCATCTGGCGGGCATTCTCAAAAACGCGGTAAAGGGCGTGTAATGAGTTCCTACTACTATCTGGTAGCGCAGCTTCCGTATCTTGTCTACGGGCAGGGAGTTCCCATGAGTTCCGGGGATTTCAGGGCCCTGGCCGGCGAACACCTTGCCGTTACGGACGCGGCGCTGCTGGATTTTTGCGTTCTGGATCCCGCCTCCGCGCCGGCTCCTGAGTCCCGGTCGGTTTTCCTTGGCCGCTGGCTTGAATGGGAGAAGGCCCTCCGCTTAAACCTTGCCCATTTCCGGGCGCAGAAACTCAGGCGCGAGTTTTCCCTGGACGCTCCCCAGTATCCGGTGGACGCCGCGGCCGCCGCAAAAGCGGCCCTGTCCATGGATTCTCCCCTGGAAGCCGAATTCTTCCTTGATAAAGCGCGGTGGGGGGTCATTGAATCCTTTGAGGGCATTGAGTATTTCGACAGGAACAGGGTATACGCTTACCTCCTGAAGCTGCTCCTTCTGGAGCGGCACGGGCTCTTTAGGGCTGAGGAAGGTTTTGCTGAATATAGAACTATTTACGCTTCCATTATGAACGCGGCTCCCCTGGGAGCGGCAGGTCTGGGGGCAATAAGCACTGAATCGGGAGAAGCGACATGACCGGAACCAAAGGCACAGTGGTCGCCGTCAACGGCAATATGGTAAGCGTCCGTTTTGACGGCGCCGTATCCATGAACGAAGTGGGTTATGTAAAGGTTGGGGATAAGCAGTTAAAGAGTGAAGTCATCCGCATACGGGGCGATGTAAGCCAGCTTCAGGTCTTTGAGATAACCAGAGGTATATCCGTAGATGATCCTGTGGAATATACCGGAGAGCTCCTGTCCGTGGAAGTGGGCCCCGGTCTTTTGGGACAGGTTTTTGACGGCCTCCAGAATCCCCTGCCCAAACTTGCCGAAGAAGCCGGGTATTTTCTTGAACGGGGGGTATATCTTGACCCCCTGCCCTCCGGCCGTACCTGGGAGTTTACTCCCTCGGCAAAACCCGGCGACAGGGTGGAACGGGGCGATACCCTGGGTACGGTTCCCGAAGGGGCCTTTACCCATCGCATTATGGTTCCCTTTGACCGCTACGGAAGCTATACCGTTGCCTCCGTCAAGGGTCCGGGCGCCTATACCATACGGGAGACCATAGCGGAACTGAAAGACGAGCGGGGCAATATCATTCCGCTTACCATGTCCTTCCGCTGGCCGGTCAAGCGTCCTGTGGACTGTTTTGAGGAAAGGCTCAAGCCCGTGGAACCCATGGTTACCAGGGTGCGGCTCATCGACACTTTCTTCCCCGTGGCGAGGGGAGGGACCTACTGTATACCCGGACCCTTTGGCGCGGGCAAGACCGTGCTCCAGCAGATCACCAGCCGCCACGCCGATGTGGACATAGTCATACTCGCGGCCTGCGGCGAGCGGGCGGGCGAGGTTGTGGAAACCCTCAAGGAATTTCCCGAGCTTACCGATCCACGGACCGGCCGTTCCCTCATGGAGCGGACGGTCATCATCTGCAATACTTCCTCCATGCCGGTGGCGGCCCGCGAGGCGTCGGTGTACACCGCCGTTACCCTTGCCGAGTACTACCGCCAGATGGGGCTTAATGTCCTGCTTCTTGCCGACTCAACGAGCCGCTGGGCCCAGGCCATGCGCGAAATGTCCGGCCGCCTTGAGGAGATACCCGGCGAAGAAGCCTTTCCCGCCTATCTTGAATCAACCATAGCGAGTTTCTACGAACGGGCCGGCATAGTTCGGCTCAGGGACGGCTGCATAGGCTCCGTTACCATAGGCGGTACGGTAAGTCCCGCCGGCGGCAACTTTGAGGAGCCGGTTACCCAGGCTACCCTCAAAGTGGTCGGCGCCTTTCACGGCCTTTCCCGGGAGCGTTCCGACGCCCGTAAATACCCGGCCATACATCCCCTTGATTCGTGGTCCAAATACAAAGGCATCATTCCTCCCGAAAAAGTCTCCTTTGCCCACGGCTTTATGAGCCGGGGCAGCGAGGTAGAGCAGATGATGAAGGTAGTAGGCGAGGAAGGAACGAGCACCGACGACTATGTGGTCTACCTCAAGGGCGATTTCCTTGACGCCGTATATTTCCAGCAAAACTCCTTTGACGCGGTGGACGCCGCGGTGAGCCCCGAGCGGCAGGACCATACCTTCAGGATTATCCTTGAAATTCTCGGTTCCCGTTTCAGCTTCGGCGACAAGAACGAGGCGCGGAGCTGGTTCAACAGGCTCCGCCAGCGCTTCCTGGATTACAACGGTTCGGAATGGAAAAGCGAGCGTTTCGCTTCCATGGAAAAGGAAATCAGATCCGCCCTGGCCGAAAAGTCCCAGGGGCTGGATGCCGCCGTGGAGAAGCTCCTGGCATAAGCGGACGGGGCGCGCCTCCGCATGGAGACGTGAATCAGCAGTTTGTTTGAAAAGCGGACCGGAGGGACGCATGAAAAAGGTATATAGCAAGATTGAATCTATAGCGGGGAGCGTAATCACCGTCAAGGCGGATGATGTCCGCTACGGCGACCTGGCCGAGGTTGATACCGTTTTTGGGACATCCCTGGCGGAAATCAACCGCATAGAAAACGACATTGTTTCCCTCCAGGTATTCGCCGGCGGACGGGGCGTTTCCACAGGCGATACGGTGCGTTTCCTCGGCCATTCCATGGAAGTGTCCTTTTCCGAAAATCTCCTGGGCAGGGTGTTTAACGGTTCGGGTGTCCCCAGGGACAAGGGGCCGTCCCTGCGCGAAAACCTCATCAGCATAGGCGGGCCTTCGGTTAATCCGTCCCAGCGCATCATACCCAGGCGCATGATACGTACCGGGATTCCCATGATAGACCTCTTCAATACTCTTGTGGTAAGCCAGAAGCTGCCCATATTCTCGGTATCCGGGGAACCCTACAACGAACTCCTTGCCCGCATCGCAATGCAGGCCGAAGTTGACGTGATAGTCCTTGGCGGCATGGGCCTTAAATACGACGATTACCTTTTTTTCAAGGAAACCCTTGAGGGCGGCGGCGCCCTTTCCCGGACCGTGATGTTTGTCCATACCGCCAGCGATCCCACGGTGGAATGTATGATGATTCCTGATATTTCCCTGGCCGTGGCCGAACAGTTTGCCCTCCAGGGCAAGGACGTGCTGGTGCTCCTTACCGACATGACCAACTTTGCCGACGCCATGAAGGAAATTTCCATTACCCAGGAACAGGTTCCCAGTAACCGGGGCTATCCCGGGGACCTGTACAGCCAGCTTGCCAGCCGCTACGAAAAGGCCGTTGACTTTGACACCGCCGGTTCCATCACCATACTCGGCGTTACCACCATGCCCGGCGACGACGTAACCCACCCTGTTCCCGACAACACAGGCTATATCACCGAAGGCCAGTACTACCACAAAAACGGCCGCATAGAGCCCTTCGGTTCCCTGTCGCGGCTCAAGCAGCAGGTCAACGGCAAGACCAGGGCAGACCACCGCGCGCTCATGGATGGCATGATCAAACTCTACGCCGCCTACAAGGACACGCTGGAAAAGAAATCCATGGGCTTCATCATGACAGCCTGGGACGACAAGCTCCTCAAATACGGCGAAACCTTTGAAAGGGAAATGATGGACCTTTCCGTAAATATACCGCTGGAACGGGCCCTGGACCTGGGCTGGGAAATTCTCTCCGATTGTTTCAGTCCCGAGGAGACCGGGCTTCGTACGGAACTTCTTGAAAAGTTCTGGCCCAAGCGTTAGCGGGTGCCGTGGAGTTGAGGCGTTATGGCTAAGATAAAGCTGACCAAAAACGAGCTTAAAAAACAAAAAGACGCGCTTAAAATGTACCGGCGCTATCTCCCCACCCTGATGCTGAAAAAGCAGCAGCTCCAGGCGGAAATAAGGAGCGTAGAGATACGCATACGTGAACTCATGGAAGAAAAAGAAAAGGCCGACGAAACCTTCAAGTCCTGGATAGCCGTTTTCGGCGAGAAGGGTATTTTTACCGCCGGTCTTCTGGTCATACGCGGCGTCAGGGCCGCCCAGGGCAATATAGCCGGCGTTGCCATACCCATCTTTGAGGGCGCCGAATTTGAAAGTTTCCCGTATGACCTTGCTTCTTCGCCCCTGTGGCTTGACACGGCGGTGGAACGCATGCGGCGGGTCCTGCTCCTTGACCTTGAGGCCCGTACCCTTGAGGAACAGCGCCGGCGGCTGGACCACGAATTGCGCGTAACTACCCAGCGGGTCAATCTTTTTGAAAAAATAAAAATCCCCGAAACCAGGGGTAATATAAAGAAGATTCAGGTGTATCTGGGCGACCAGCAGACTTCGGCTGTAGTCCGCGGTAAGATAGCCAAGCGGGGCCTCGCGCAGGCCGCCGGAGGAGATCCCGCATGATAGTCCCTATGAAAAAAGTCTCCCTGGTTGTCATGGATAAGTACCGGGAAGAATCACTGAAGCGTCTCCGGGACCTGGGCATCGTACACCTCGAAAGCAGGAGCGTTTCTTCGGAAGCCCTGACCGGGCTCCTGGACCGGAAAACCAAAACCGATACGGCTCTCGGCATGCTCAAGCCCTATGAGGCCGAAGCCAAAAAGACAAAGAGAGCGCCCGGGCCTTCCGTGAAAGATACCTTCAAAAGACGGGCCGGTGACGCGGCGCAAGCCGACGAGCCTTTTTCGTCCGACGCGGTCAACGGCCCGGAAGAACCCGATACCGTTACCGAGGTCATGAGGCTCTCCGAGGAAAAAAAGAGCCTCCACGACAGGCTGTCCATACTTTCAAGGGAACAGAGCCGCATAGAAGGGTGGGGGAACTTTAACCCCGGCGACATCCTGGCTTTGGCAAAACAGGGCGTGGTTTTTCATCTGTATGAATTTACCCCCCAAGTTTTCGCCGCTCTTCCCGGCGCGCTGCGGTATATAGTTGCAGGCGGGGACAAGGCCGTCATACGCGTTCTGGTCCTTGACGAAGAAGTTCCCGACGCGGCGCCCTTTGTCCTGCCCTCGTCTTCCCTTTCCGAAATCAACGCTTCCCTGGCCGATATTCATGACCGGCTTGCCGATATAGAAAGGCAGCTTGCCGCCCTGTCCCTCAAGACAGGCGCGGTGGAGGCCGAGCGGGAAGAACTTTTGTCCCGTATCGAATTTGAGACGGCCAGGGCGGGCATGGATACCCTTGGGGATATTCCCGTTTCCTCCGTGGCCTGGATTACCGGCTTCGTGCCCCATGATGAACTGGGCGTTCTCAAACGCGCCGCGTCTGAAAACGGCTGGGCCCTGAGCGCGGATGATCCCGGTCCTGACGACATGGTACCCACCAAGCTCAAAAACAATCCCCTGGTAAGCCTCCTCAATCCCCTGACCGATTTCC
>JAISDF010000147.1 GCA_031265025.1 Spirochaetaceae bacterium | reverse complement strand
TGGGCCACGGCTTTGCGGGCCGCGTCGGCATAGAAGGCCGGATCCCCGCTTGCCCCCTTGGAGGGAACGAACTTGTCCACGTCCCAGCCGAATTGAAGCTGGCTGGCGTAGGACCGGAGCTTGTCCCGGTGCCTGCCGCCCAGGAGCCTGTAGAGCGGCTGGTTCAGGGCCTTTCCCTTGAGGTCCCACAGGGCAATATCAATGGTGCTTATGGCGGCCATGACAATGGCGCCGTTTCCCTGGGCCCAGAAAGACTGGCGGAACATTTTTTCCCATATAACCTCATGATCCATGGGGTTCATGCCAAGTATCATGGGAGCCAGGTCCTTGATCTGTCCGAATACGGCCGGCGAGCCGGTGCCTATGGCAACCCCCGCTTCCCCAAGGCCGTACATCCCCTCATCGGTATTTACCCGGCACATGACCGGGCGGGACAGACAGCCGGGGTCCTGTTCTAAAGCGATAACGTCAACGCTGGTAATTTTCATTCTTACTACCTTCCTAAAAGAAAACATCTACGGTAAAAATTCGACGCCCGGTTCAAAAATTTCAATTAGAGGTTCTCTTTTTTTTTACTTTGTGCGATACTAAGTCACCGGACGCCTTTGCGCCTGCGGATTTTTGGCTAAGGATGGCAACATGATCTTCAACCCCGAATACGAGTGTATGGACATTGAGGCCAGGAAAAAGCTCCAGCTCGCAAGCCTCAAAAACCTGGTGGAAACCCTTTACGACAAAGTGCCTTTTTACCGGCGAAAAATGGATGAACTGGGAGTACGGTCCGCCGATATTCATTCCCTCAAGGATATTGAAAAGCTCCCCTTTACCACCAAGGACGACCTGCGGGAAAATTATCCCCACGGCCTCCTTGCCTGTCCCAAAGACAGGATCGTGGAAGTCCACATGAGTTCAGGTACCACGGGAAAACCTGTGGTAGACGAATACACCCAAAAGGACATTGATATATGGCGGGAATCCATGGCCCGGACCATGGCCGCCGGAGGCTGTACCAGAGACGACATAGTGCAGAACTGTTACGGCTACGGCCTCTTTACCGGCGGTCCCGGCGCCCATTACGGGGCAATGACCATAGGCGCGGAAGTGCTCCCCATGTCTTCGGGCAACACGGCGCGGCAGCTCATGGTGATGCAGGACTTCGGTTCTACCATGCTCACCTGCACGCCTTCCTACGCCCTGTATATGTCGGAGGAAGCCGAGGACGCGGGGGTTGACCTGAAAAAACTGCCCCTTTCCAAGGGCTGTTTCGGCGCGGAACCCTGGAGCGAAAACATGCGCAGGGAGATTGAGTCCCGTTACGGCATGAAGGCCTATGACATCTACGGCCTTACCGAAATCATAGGCCCCGGAGTTTCCTTTGAATGTGAGGCCCAGAACGGCCTTCATATTAACGAGGACTTTTTCTACCCGGAAATCATTGATCCTGTCTCGGGCAGGGTACTCCCCGAAGGGGAAAAGGGCGAACTGGTCTTTACCACCCTCACCAAGGAAGGAACCCCCATGCTCCGCTACAGAACCCGGGACATTACCTTCTTCATGAGGGAACCCTGTTCCTGCGGCAGAACCACGCTGAAAATGCACCGTCTCTTTGGCCGTACCGACGACATGCTCATCATACGGGGGGTCAATGTGTTCCCCAGCCAGATTGAACACGCCCTTTTCGAGATTGAAGGGACCGAACCCCAGTACCTCATCGTGGTTGACCGGGGCGAATCCCGCCTTGACGATGTGGAACTCCAGGTAGAGGTAAAAAAAGAATTTTTCAGTGATGAAACCAGGGGCCTTGAGGCCCTCCGTTCAAAAATCGAAGGGGTGATGAAATCCAAACTCCAGATCGCCGTCAAGGTAAAGCTCGTAGAGCCGAAAACCATCGAGCGTTCCATTGGCAAGGCAAAAAGGGTCATTGACAGGCGGCAGCTTTAGGGCCGGACCCGCTAAAAGCGCGGGATGAGAATTTTTTTGCGTCATCGCGCCAAGTATGATATACTAGAGGAGGAGCAGCCATGCAGATTAAGCAGATATCGGTTTTTCTTGAAAATAACGCCGGACGCCTGGGTGATGTTACCCGCGTACTGGCCCAGGCGGGCGTCAACATCAGGGCCATTTCCATAGCCGACACTGCCGATTTCGGCATATTGAGGCTCATCGTTGACAAGAACGATGCCGCCGTCAAGGCCCTGGGGAGCGCCGGTTTTACCACCAGGGAAACCGGCGTCGTTGCCGTGGAGATAGACGACACGCCGGGCAGCCTCGCCACCGTTATGGAACTCTTCCAGAAATCCCAGGTAAATATTGAATACCTTTACGCCTCGCTGGAAGGACAGACAGGCAAGGCCGTGGTGATTTTCAAACTCCAGGATAGCGAAAAGGGACTCAAAATTATTACCGAAAACGGTTTATCAATGGTAGAAAAATTCTAGCGGCCTCTGCCCGCTGATTTTTGACGCGGCCTTGGATTCGGGAGGCCGCAAGGCCCTTTAGGAGAGCTGCCGGTGAAGATACTGATGTGTACAAGTGAGGCGGTTCCCTTTGCCAAGACAGGGGGGCTTGCCGACATGGTTTCGGCCCTTTCCCTCGCGCTGGCAAAACTCGGCCACGAAATACG
>JAISDF010000104.1 GCA_031265025.1 Spirochaetaceae bacterium | reverse complement strand
AGCTATGTGTTTGAGGCGGGCAAGGAATACGCCGTTACCTTTGAATATGACCGCGTTCAGAAAACATACGGTATAGCCGTATACGACAGTGTTTCCAAACGGACAAACCGTCTTGATTTTTGGCCCATGGATTTCTGATCAATAAGAGTCAAAAAGCTCGGGGCTTTCTTTTTTGACAGGCCGGGCGCTTTTTTTCCTGATGATGTCCATGTCTCCCGGTGTTTTTATCCGGGTCAGGAGGGAGCCGCCTTCATTATCCGAAACAAGGGCTTTCCACAAATGCAGCAGATTGATGGCGTCCAGGGGGCTGAGGCGCTCCGCGTCCAGGGAGCGCAGGTCCTTAAGCACCTGCGCCTCTTCCCGGGAGAATTGCCGTTTTGCCGGGACCTGTCCGCCCGGACGGAGCAGATGTCCTGACAAGGGGAGCTGTCCCAGTTTCTTTTCGTTTTCGTTTATCGCGTCAAGAAGTTCCCTGGCCCGGGAAAGCACCGCCACGCTGATTCCGGCCAGCTTCGCGACCTCAAGGCCGTAAGATTCGGCGGCGGCCCCCTCGATGAGACGCCGGAGGAATACCAGTTCCCCGTCCCTGTCCATGACTTCCATGGAACGGTTAATCATCCGCCTGTGGTTTATCATGGACAGTTCATGGTAATGGCTCGCGAAGAGGGTACGGCAGCGTATGCGGTCAAGGAGTTCCTCACAGACGGCCCAGGCTATGGAAAGGCCGTCCTTGGTTCCGGTTCCCCGGCCTACTTCATCCATGATTACAAGGCTTTTCTCCGTGGCGGTATTGAGTATATAGGCGGTCTCGTTCATTTCGACAAGGAAGGTCGATTCGCCCCTGGCAAGATTATCCTGGGCGCCGACACGGCAGTAGATGCGGTCCACAAGGCCTATGGCGGCTTCCCGCGCGGGTACAAAGCTGCCCATCTGGGCGAGTATTACTATGAGGGCGGTCTGGCGGAGATAGGTTGACTTGCCCGCCATATTCGGTCCGGTGATGAGGGCGAAGTTCTTTCCGTCCCCGTCAAGATCAGTATCATTGGGGACAAATTCACCGCTTCCCAGATGGGCCTCCACCACGGGATGCCGCCCTTCCCGTATGAGTATGCGGTTTTTTTCGTCCACAACGGGGCGCACCCAGCCCCGCACCGTAGCGGCCCTGGCAAGGGACAGAGCCGCGTCAAGTTCGGCTATTTTTTCCCCTCCGGAGATGAGCAGGGGCAGAAGGGCTTTGGCGCTTTCGCGGAGTTCAAGGAACAGCTTTTTTTCGAGTTCCGTGATTTTGTCCTGGGCGCCGTTTATTTCCGCCTCAAGGGAAGAAAGCCTGTCGGTGGTATAACGCTCTCCTCCCGCTATGCCCTGGCGCCGTATAAAATGCCGGGGCACCTTGTCAAGGTGATTTTTGGTAACTTCAAAATAATAACCTATGAGCCTGTTGTAGCGTATTTTAAGACTGGGTATGCCGGTGGCCGCCCGTTCTTCCCCAAGGTACGCCTCCACAAGGGAACGGCCGTTATCCTTAAGCGATCTAAGCTCGTCAAGTTCGGCGCTGTAGCCGCTGCGTATAAGGTTCCCTTCGGTAAGCAGTACGGAGGGGTCCTCGGCGATGCCTTTTTCAAGACGTTCCATGAGTTCCCGCATCCGGGCGAGGGCGGCCTTGTCAAGGCTCCGCGCGCCTGCGCTTTCAAAACCGGGGAGGCGGCCCGAGATTTTTCCCTCGCAGTCGAAAAGCGAAGCGAGGCTTTTTTTAAGCGCGGCCATATCCTTCCCGTGGGCCCTGTCCATGGCAAGGCGGGAACAGAGCCGCTGGAGATCGGGAGAAGAACCGAGGGCGTCCCTCAGGGCGGAAAGAAGGCGCTGGTCGCGGTACAGGGTTTCGGTAAGTTTAAGCCGGGCGTCTATAAGGTCAATATTCCTCAGGGGATGGAGCAGCCGCTGTTTGAGCAGCCGCCTTCCCATGGCGGTCTTGGTTTCGTCTATCACTTCAAGAAGGGAAAAATGAACGTCCCCGTCGCGGAGGTTGCGGGTAAGCTCAAGGTTGCGCTGGGACGATTCATCTATGCCTATGTATTCATCATCACCGTAGCATATCAGGGAACGCACATGGGGAAGCAGGCTCCGGGAGGTCCCCGAAAGATAATCGAGCAGGGCGCCTGACGCGGCGATCTCGGCCGCCGGGCCTGACAGACCGAAGGCCCTGAGGCTTCCGCTTCCGAACTGCCTCTCCAAAAGTTCGCGGCCCCGCCCCGGATCAAAGAGCCAGTCAGCCCAGCGGTTCAGCACCAGGCCCGGATATTCAGACAGGATACGGGCTATACCGGGGTTTTCCTCAAGCAGGGACTCCTGTATCACCATTTCCCTGGGCTGAAGGCGTTCCAGCTCGCTTCCCAGGCGCTCTCCCCCGCTTTCAAGGGGAAAGGACGTGGCCCGGAATTCTCCCGTGGAAAGGTCTATATAGGCGAATGACAGGAGGCTTCCCCTGGCGGCAAGGGCGGAAAGATAGTTCGCGCTCCCCTTGTCGAGGTAGTCTTCGTCAATGGCGGTCCCCGGCGTGATGACCTCGGTTACCTGGCGTTCTATAAGGCCCCTGCTCTTTCCCGCTTCGGTGATCTGCTCGCAGATGGCGATTTTTTTTCCGCATTTAAGGAGACGCGCTATATAGGAACGGCAAGCGTGGTAGGGTACTCCGCACATCGGAAGACCCGCGCGGTTGGTGAGGGTTAAATTGAGAAGGGCGGAAACTTCCAGAGCGTCTTCGGCGAACATCTCATAGAAGTCTCCAAGGCGAAAAAAAAGAACCGCCCCCTGGTTTTCCCGCTTTATCCTGCGGTACTGGTCCAGCATGGGACTCAACTCTGTGCCGGCGATACCCTCCCCCCTTTACATAAAAGGCGGTTCAGCGACCAGCCTTGCTGCGAAGATTCTGGATTACCTTTTCGGTAATATCCACTGTGGGACTGTACCAGATGATTCCCGTATTCTCCTTGAGGTTGAGAACCATGCTGTACCCCTCGCTCTCGGCGATAAAGCGTATCTCGTCCATTACCTGCTGGAGAAAACTGTTGGACTGGGCAAGCCGCCGTCTTTGGTCCTCCAGTTCGGCGGTTTTGGCCTGGTAATATTCCCGTAAAAATTCCGATTTGCGGTACATCTCGCTTTCGAGCCTCAGCGCCCGTTCCCTGTCCCCCTGGGCCTCCGCGTCCACATAGGAGCTTCTCAGGTTCTGTATCTCCTGGTTCATGCGGTCAACCTCAGCCTGAACCCTGGCGCTTCTTTCTTCGTAATCCCGCACCGCCCGGGAATCCCGGAAGAACGAGGTATACACCCTGGGAAGGTCAACCACCGCGAAACGGGTAAGCTGCTGCTGGGCGCCGGCAAAGACCCCGGCAAAGAGAAGCAGCGCGCATACGGCGCAATTCTTTTTCATTCCAAAACTCCTAAGCAAACGCCTAATATGTAGAAACGGCAAAGGATATTACAAAATCTATACCCGAACCCGGATCGCCGTTCTGCCATATACTGCCGGTCTGCCAGTCTATATGGCCGTCCTTGATCACAAAACGCTTGGCAAAAATAAAGCGGAAGGGAAACTGGGGTATGGCAAAACGGAAACCGGCCCCAAGGCTGAAGAGCATGTCCTCTATCTTGAGATTGTTGAACATCTCATAGGGGGTATCCTTCTTCACCGCGGCGTCAAAGAACCCGTCAAGGGCAAGAATACCCGGAACAATGGGCATGCGGAGTTCCATCCAGTTTTCCCACAGGGCGTTGCCCCGTTCACGGTACTTGTTCACCCAGCCCCGGCCCACAAACATACCGTCCACGGAAAGCTGGTTGGCTGTGTCTATAATCGGTTTATCCTGGAAGAACTGGGGCAGTATGAAAGACATGCCCGAATGTATGCCGAACACCATTTTGAACGAATACTTTTCGGTTATCGGTATGTTCAGGAGGGTATGAAACCACTCCAGCTTGGAATCGGTCCTGATGTAGTGTTCCCGCTCCATGGGCAAAAGGCCGTAGAAGCCGACGCGCTGCACCCCGTAATAGCCCCGCGAAGGATCGTAGTAAATGTCCCTCTGGTCCAGGGCCACCGAGGTAGAAAACGAGTTTGCCGGAGTCCACTGGTTGTTTCGGTCCCGCAGGGTGGGCTCAAAGGGCCGGTACAGGTTCTCGTCATAGGTGTTGAGCACCAGCCCGGTCCTGAGGCCGCCGCCTACGGAAAGATTTCCCAGGAAGGTGGAAAAACGGTAGCCTGTCGAAAATCCGAGAGACATGCTCCACTGGGTATAGTCCATGAGATATTCATCAGGGGGAATCTTGTTGGCGTCAAGGTAACTGTCGTAATCGGCAAAGCCGTCGGGGAAAGCCCTGTCCTCATCGCCGTTGAAGAAGGGCGCGTAATTGTCCATCGCCGAGGAACGTATCGAGTGGCGCAGGGTAAAGTCAAAGCCGCCGTCCAGGGGGAGGCCGAATATCCAGCGGTGGGTGTAGGTAAGGGTCCCGTACTGGGAGTCCGGGGACACGCTGAGTTCGGCGCCCAGCATATTGCCGTAACCCATGAAATTCCGGTCATTCCACTTGAAAATTCCCGATATGGGAACCGTGTCAGGATCGGACGACCCGGAAAAAGTCAGCCCGAGCTGTATATCCGTGGTAGGCTGCTCCTCAACGGTAAACACAAGGTTCATGAGGCTGTCCACGCTGCCGGGGGGAGTTTCCGGGGCGACCATGGAAAAATACTGGAGGTTATAGAGGTTGCGCAGGGCGTCCATGACCTTGGCCTTGGAGAACACGTCCCCTTCCTCAAGGGGTATCTCCCTGAGTATGACTTCGTCCCTGGTTTTTTTATTGCCCCGGACAATGATATTTTCTATATAGGCCCTGCCCCGCTCAATGATGCTTACCGTATAGGAAACCGTTCCCGCCTCGCTGTCCCTCTCTTCGTCACGGTTTATGGTATTGAAGATATAGCCGTTTTCGTAATACAAATCGGCGACTCTCTGGAGATCCGATTCTATCTGCCGGGCATTGGCCACCTTGCCCGGCTGGGAAAACACCAGTTTTTTAAGCTGGTCCGTGGGGAAAATTTCGTTCCCCGAAAATTCAATGCCGGTAAAGGTATACATCCTTCCTTCATAGAGCCTGAAGGTGATGACCATGGTGTTATTGCCCTTGTCGTCGGTCTGTATATCCTGGACAGCGTCAATAAGCTCGGCGTCCAGATAGCCCCTGTCCCGGTAGTACTGTACCAGGGCGGCCCTGTCCGCGATGAGTTTGGCTTCCTGGAAGGCGCCGTCATTGAACAGGCCCTTGCGCTTGAGGCTCAACTCGCCCCTGAGGACGCGGTCGGAAAAAACCGCGTTCCCCTCAAAACGGAAGCCTGAAATGGTTATGCGCCGTCCTTCGGTAATATAGAACGACACAATCACCGAACCGTCCCCGGCGGTCTGGGTATCGGAACGTATCCGCACGTCGGGATAGCCCTTTTCGAGGTACTTGTTCCGCAGGGCGCCCTCATCCACCCTGAGTTTGAGCTGGTTTACCACATCGTTGACCTTGAGGGAAACCACATCCAGAAGTTCGTTGCGCCGTATGCCGTTATTGCCCACAAAATTGACGCGGGAAATAATGGGCCGCTCAACAACGGTAAATCTGAGAATTACCTCGGCGCCTCCGGCGGCGGGAACCGCCGTCGGGGATATAAGATCAAAATATTCCAGGGCATAAAGCCTTCCCTGGAGGTCCCAGAAAAGGTCGTCGGTAAACGGAAGTCCCCGGTAGTTTTCGATCACGGCGTCAAGATCGCCGCTTTTCACGTTTTTCAGCCCTTCAAAGACAATATCCCTGATACGTTTGCCCTGGTACCAGTCTGGGGCATTCTGGGCAAAAGAAGAAAAAACCGAGACAAAAAAGAAACAAACTACTAATCGTACGCGCATCTACACTCCCCTGTCAAAAGGACCATTTCCAGTTCAGGGTAAAGGAAAGGTCATCTATGAACAGATTTTCAGGATGTTGGGGCACTAAATTCCACTGAATATTAAACAGGGGCCCACGCCATTCTATACTAATATCGGGTTCTATTTTAAGCCCCCCGGTGGAGCTATTGGCTTTTACAGGATCATACCGCACCGACAGCATGGTCTGAAAGAACATATCGGCCCCTATGTACTTGCCGAAAGAAATCGTCGTGCCGTCAAAATAGTTTCCGAACTCGGACCCGCCGTCCACCGGATCATCGAGCCCGGTTATCCGCATCACCGCGTTCTGCAAAACCCTGGTACGTATGGAAAACATGTCAAGGTTCAGGAAGTTACGGACCCCCCGCTCAAAGCGCCGTATTACCCTGGACTGGACAAAAAGATCGGTGGTGCTGAGGGCCAGCATGCGGCCGGTATTTTCGTTTCCCGTCGTTCCGGTAAGATTCTGGCCCAAAAGGGAAACAATTTCCATCTGGGAAAGGGGCGGATTGGATTCAAAGCGGGGGGTAAAGGAACTTAGGGGGGCATGGTCAATGATCATGGCAATGGTAACCGGCCCCTCGTCGTTACGGTCGCGGATTTCCGCCCTGGCCGAAAGAAGGGGGTCGAATTTGTCCTCATTTTCGTTCAAACTGAGTATACCTTCCCGTATATAGAAACTCCGCTGAAAGTAAAATACCTCCCCGCTCCTCAGGGATACGTCGCCGGTAACGCTAAAACGGTTCGTTGAGGAGTCGCTGCTGATGACTATCGTGTCCCCCATGTCCGCATAGGCCTGAATCACCGGAAAGTCTTCGGAAGGCCAGACAAATTCCACCTTGCGGCCCGAAACCACGGTAAAGTTTGAAACGAAGCTTATCCCGTCGTCCCCGTCCGGGCTTTCCGGGCCTTCCGGGGCGTCGCCTTGGTTTTCTTCCCTTTCCATGGTTATCATGGTATCCTGGGCGGTAAGTTTACCGTCCAGGAAAAAAACCTGCCCGTCAAGGCCGAGCCTGAGCAATCCCGAGGCAAGCCCCCGGGTTATGAACCCCGCGATATTAAAACCGTAGGGTATGGGGGTTTCCCGGGGGACATCTATATCAATATTGAATATCCCCGGCAGCCAGTGTTCAAAAAGACAACTGCCCGAGACCATGCCGCGGCCCGGTCCTACCGGGGCGGAAACCGGGTCAAAATGCATCTCATTGGCGTTAAATTCCAGGTTCAGGACCACGGGGCCTATGTCCTCGGGCAGATAGCCGGGCAGCCGTATCCTCACGCTGTTTGCCCTGGCGCTGCCGTAAAAGCCGGGGTCTTCCACCGGGCCGTCAATACGGAGATCGGCGTTTATAAAGCCGCCGGGAAAATCCACTATATCCCGGCGGGGTATGAAGCGCCACAGGGAACTGAGATCCACATAGAGATTCGAGGTATGGGCGTCAATTGTTTTTCCTTCATCCTTAAAGCTCCCTATCAGCGCGCCCTGTATGGGAGAGGGATTGGAAAGGGCGGCGTAAAAGTCCCCGCTATCGGAAATTTGCAGACGAACCATGTTGCCGGGTCCTCCGTAAAGGGAGGTGCTGGAGGCCTCGCGGGAAAAATCAAAGCTGAAAGGTTCCTTTGACTCAATGGCGTCAAGCCTGGCCTTTTCAACGGTGAGGACGGCGCTGCAGGACCGCAGCATGCGGCCCGCTTCCAGCCAGGAAGAGACAGGCTCAAAACTCCCTCCGGCCCTGGCGGAAAACTCCACTGTACGGCCAAAGGCAAGGCCCGAGACTTCCAGCCTGGAGCGCATAACCGAATCAAGCCTGTTGAGCACCAGTTCGGGAAGCTGGGCCTGGAGCCCTCCCCAGAGAAGCTGTACGTTCTCAACGGCAAACTCATCCTGGTCCAGGGAGGCCCTGGCGGACAGGGCAAGGGCATTGTTCCCCACCTGGGCCGAGAGGGACGACAGTACCATATTCGCCTGGAAAGCGCCTTCCCTGACCCGGTTTATCCTGATTTCCCCGGTCGCGAGAATATTGTAGGAATTGACGATGAACCGGGAAATCTGTACGCGGGAACCGTAGAACCTGAGATCCAGAGCCCCGCCGTCGTACTGCATTTCCCCCTGGTACCGTTCATTGCCGTCTGAACTCAAGAGACTTGCGTTCCCCCGGATACTGGAAAAGTCGCTCGTCCAGTTTGCGGCAATTCTGCCCTGGAGGGCGCCCCTGCCGTCGTCAAAGTAAAGCTGGGGAAAATTTGCCCCCCGCTGGTCGGCGACACCCTGTATCCATATCCGGGAGCCTGAGGACCCGGGCGTGTAGAGATCCAGAAGCTCAAAACGGTCAAGCTCAACGGACCAGGACTCACGGGAATCCCAGCGGAAAAAACTCATGAGGTAAAACCGCGCGTTCCGGGTTCCCGACGGAATGGGAATGCCGCCGGCCTCAACATACCCCGAACAGGAACCGGAACCGGTCAGGGAAAGATTGAGGGAGAAATCGTAGGAACCCTGGATGCTGAGGCTGCGCTGGTCAAGAAAAAGCCCTTCAAAATAATAGGTCAGGTCATTGTCCGATATCTGGTGTACGCGGTCATTGTACGAAGCCTGGAATGAAAAAGAAATATCCTGGATATTGGAAAAGTCGGCGAAGCCCGAAGTCTCCACCCTTCCCCCGGACCAGATGACCATCCCGTCGGAAAACTCAAGCCTCCTGTCGGTGCCGGAAATGGCCAGGAAGGCAAGAATATCCCTGCCCTCGTAGGCGCTTACAAAGCGGGGAACATTATAGGAAAAATGCTCAAAGTCGGTGGTAAGAAAAATCTCGGTAGTCAGGGAAATATCGTTTAAGGCTCCGTCCAGGAAACCGGGCGTTTCGGGCAGGCCGGTAAAGGGCTTTGCCAGCTCCGCCATATCCCCCAGGGAAAAAGAATCCACGGAAAGGGAAGCCTGAAGCTGCCGGGGGTTAAAATCATAGGAACCGTCAAGATCTATTCTCGAAAGCCGCACGTCCTCATAGGACTCCATGTCCCTGAATCTGAGGGCCGAAGCCTCAAACAAAAGGCTGTCCGCCGAGGGGCTTATCCTGGCGTCCAGGGCCGAAAGCAGCACCGGTCCCAGGGATACGCTTTCCCCGAAAAGATTGATGTCCCCGTCATAGGTGCTGAAGCTAAGATCCCCGCTGATGCCGCTCTGCCCCGAAAGGCTCAGTCCGGCCACCGACATCCTGCCGTCAAGCGCCAGGGGCCTGAACGCCACGGCGCCCGAAAAGGCAAAAGAACCCTGGGGAAGGGTAAACTCAAGGGCCCTGACCCTCACCCCCTTCCCGTCGCCGTCACCGTCAATGACAAAGGACGTTCTTCCCCCGGCGGCCTGGCCGGGAACCGTACCGGAAAGTTTGACCGCATAGGCAAGGCCTTCCCCGCCTGTTTTGATCGAGGCCGACCCCGACGTGCGCAGGGCAAGCAAGTTCCGGTACTGCGCCCAGTCCCCGCTAAAGGAAAGTATCTGGTCAGGGGAAAAATTTTCCGCCCTGAACTCGCCCTCAAGGGCCCCCGACGCGCGGTCGTATGCCGCGTAAAGATCAAAGGGCAGCCTGTCCTGAATTTTCCGCAGTTCAAACCCGCTTTCCGTAACGGCGAGGTTTACCGTAAGCGCGCGGGCGGAAAAGCGGTCTCCCCGCAGCGAGGGAACGCGCAGGTTAAGATTCCCCGAGCGAAGATCAACGGCCAGTTCCCCGGTGATGATCCCGGTCATGCCCACGGTGAAAGGACTGACGCCCGGAAGATCAACGACCCCGCCGCCGTTCCAGCGGCCGTCCAGTATGACGCGCCTGTCCCTGACACGGCCGTCAAAGGACAGATCTTCCAGGGCAAGGTTATGTTCAGCCCTGTACGACACCCTGCCCCGCCTGACCCTGATCCGTACATTCTGGGGCAGGGATTCCATGACGTCAAGAAAAAAGCCCTGTCCCCTGACCTGGGCCTCTCCTTCATCTTCCGGGGAAGAATCCCCAGGCATAATTTTCTCCCAAAAGCCCGGATCAACGGCCCTGTCAATGACAAGGGACGGAGCGTCGAGGCTTATGGACCTGAGGGAATCAAGGGGCCTGCCCCGGAGAAGGTCCCAAAGGGAATAGGAAAGACGGAGCCGCGCGACGCTCAAAACCGGTTCGCCCTGGCCCTGTATCTGTACGGAACGGAGATCAAGGATGCCGAAAATCGAGGGACCCATGGATTCATATAATATGGAACAACCCAAATAATCCTCGCCGCTCCGTATCAGCGCGTCCCTCAGGGCGGTCATGCGCTGCTGTACAGAATTCCTGAGAGGGCTGAGCAGAACCGAGGTGAGAATGACTATACCAATAAAAACAAGCGCTTCTATACCGGTCTTGACTGCCCGGTATACTCCTCCGGGAAGACCGGCGGCACTGTTTCCCGAAGAATTCACGCCTTTCCCGCCTTTAATCTGAAACAAGTTCGGTTCTCTTCCGTATTCTTTATCCTTTATATTATAATCGGAAAAACAAAAAGAACCATACCAAGATACAGGGGAGATCATGGAGATTTTACCGAATTTTATTGTTTTTGAGGGAGGAGACGGTACGGGTACAAGCACCCAGTTGAATCTTTTACGGGAAAAAATACCCGCGCCCGGACGGCGCGTTTTTTTGACCTGTGAGCCTACCGGCGGCCCCCTGGGGCGGATAATACGAAGCGTCCTGGGCAGGGAACTGGAGCTTACCCGCGAAACCCTGGCCTTTCTTTTCGCCGCCGACCGGCAGGAACACCTCTACGGACAGGGAGGCGTCGCCGCGCTCTGCCGGGAAGGCGCCATAGTCGTTTCGGACCGGTATGTACCCTCTTCCCTGGTCTACCAGGGCATAGACTGCGGCGATGAACTTCCCCGGCGTCTCAACGAAGGCTTCCCCGCCCCCCAAATTCTTTTTTATTTTGAACTTGACCCCCTTGCCGCCATGGAGCGGATAGGGAAGCGGGAAAAAAAGGAACTCTTTGAATACAGGGAATTCCAGGAAAAAGTCCGGCAGCGCTACCTGGACATACTTCCCCTGTACAGGGACGCGGGCGTCGAGGTCATAAGCGTCAATGCCGCGCGGCCGGTCGAAAAAGTGGCCGGGGATATATGGAAAGTCATAGGCCCCCTGCTATAGAGTTCCGGGGCTTTCCTTTGCCTGAAAGCTGCCGATACTTGATACATGAGACCGCGCTTTTTGCTTCCCGCCCTCATCCTGGCGTTCGCCCCGGCCCTTGCGCCGAGACTGGACGCCTATTATGTTACCTACAAGGAACAGTTCTACCGCCTCTACCATCTCCACTATATACAGTATCCCGACGACAGCATCGAAAATATCTACTGGCTTGAAAAGGCCCTGGCCGCGGATTTCTGCAACCCCCTCTGGGCCCTGGCAAAGATAGAGAATGAGATTCAGTGGGAAAAATACCGCTATCTTTTTATGATGCACATCAACCTGAAACTCATTGAGCAGCACCTGCTTCTGGGAAACAAGTGGAACAAGCGCAACGCCTATTTTTACAACGCCCCCTGGCGGGAACAGAACCTTGAGAGCCTTGAAACCGCCGAAACCTGTTACCGCGCGGCCCTCAGCTACTGGAATGACGCCGTGGCCTGGGCCGAAAAAGCCAGGGAAAACCGTTTCCGTTTTGTCAATGTTGAAAATGTTCAGTATTGGGAAGACGAGGCCTACAGAATACTCGATGAAAAGACCCTGGATTATGAAAAGGTGATCACCAGGGAACTCAACCGGCTCCAAGAGGTCAGGGAACGCTTCGAGGCCATGGACGAGAACACTTATTAAATTTCAACGCGCACTATCATATCTGGCTCTTTTTTCCCCCGTAGGAATCCACGCTTTGGGGGTTTTCGAGGATGGCGAGAAGGGCCTTTTCATCAAGTATGGGTATGCCCAGCGCCACGGCCTTTTTGTTCTTCGCGGAGCCTGACCCGGCGTCATTGGTTACGAGAAACGAAAGGTCCTTTCCTACCGACGGCTTTGCCTGGGCTCCCAGGGCCTTGACCTTTTCCTCGGCGGCGCTCCGTTTCATAGAGACAAGTTCGCCGGTAAAGCAGAACGAATAGCCCCGCAGCGGCTGGTCCCCGGCAGAGGGAGGCGGCGCAATGGAAATAACACCGGAGGCAAGCACCTTGTCCATGTCCTCCCTCGCTTCCGCAAGGCCGTCCACTATGGTTTTGGCGGTGATTTCGCCGAGGCCGTACACCGAGGAAAGCTCCTCTACGGTGGCCACCCGGAGTTTTTCCAGGGTATCGAAGCCGCCGCCGGCGGCCTTTTCCATTACCAGTTCGCCTACGCCCTCAAAGTCATAGCCGGCCACAAAGGCGGCCAGGGACAGGGTTCTCGGCGTTCTGATATGACGCACCACCTTGGCCGCGGCCTTTTCTCCCATGCGTTCAAAGGATTCAAGCTCCTCGGCTCTGAGGGTGTAGAGTTCCGACACATCGCGCACCCTGCCTTTGAGGTAGAGCTGTTCGATGAGCTTTACCCCCAGGTCCCGTATATCCAGAACCGACGCCCATTTTTCCAGACGGTGATGAAGCCGCTTGGAGCAGGCGGCATTGGGGCAGAAGAGGCGGGTACCGGCATCTTCAAGGGGAGAACCGCAGGTCTCGCAGGTTTCGGGGTATGTAATGGGCCGCTTGTCTCCGGCTGCCCCGGAGAGGCCCGGAGGAGCAAGTCCTTCTATCTTGGGAATAATCTCTCCCCGCTTTACCACCAGTACCGCGCTCCCTATCTCAAGACCCAGGGCCCGTATCATGTCGGGGTTATTGAGATTGGCCCGCTGAACCGTGGTTCCCGCGAGGCGCACAGGGTCTATGATGCCTATAGGCGTATAGGTTGCCCCGGAACAGCTCCACTCCACCTCACGGAGCACGCTCACCGCCGTTTCGAGTTCAAACTTGAAGGCTATCTGCCGCTCAGGTCTGGCCCTGCGGAGGTCGGCCATATCGGTAATCCTGTCCTTGATTACAAGGCCGTCAATATCCACCGGAACATCATCCCTGTGGTCGCTCACATACTGACGGTATTTTATTATTTCTTCGATATCTGAAAATTCTTTTGTCGCGGCGGTTTCAAAACCGTGGGTCTCAAGCCAGGCTATCTTTTCAAATTCATCGGTGAAAAAAGCATCGTCATCAGGGACCGACACGTCATAGGCCACAAAAACAAGGTCCTCGCAGCCCTCCCCGTCCTTGCGCCGCATCAGGCCGTTGGCCGCGTTGCGGCAGTTTGCCTTGCCGGGGTATTTTTTTTGCCAGACCTCCCGTGTCATGAGCACTTCGCCGCGCACGCCGCCTGAAAAGGCCCGGCCGGAAGCGCGGGTCTTGAGGCCGCTTTTGACGCCGGCCATCCTGAGGGCGTTGGGGGTTATCTCGTCGCCTATAACGCCGTCTCCCCTGGTTATGGCCCGGACAAGTTTTCCCTTTTCATATTGAAGCTCAAGGCTGGCGCCGTCAAGTTTATACTGGGCCGCGTAGGAAGCCGCGGGCGTTTTTTTTGCCCAGGCGCGAAACTCGTCGGGGTTGGCCGCCTTGTCCTGGCTTCCCATGGGAATAAGATGCCGGGCCTTGGGAAAGCCGTCGGCCCTGTCCGCGCCCACTCCGGCAAGGACAGGGCTGCCGGGACTGAGACGCTTTAATTCATCCCATAAAAGGTCAAATTCCTGATCGGAGATTTCGCCCTCGCCGTTGTAATAGGAATCCTGATAGCCTTTGACAAGCCGTTCCAGGGCCGCGACGCGCCCTTCTTTTTTTTCCGCAGTCTTTGTCCTCGCCATACTATCCCCGCTCAAACATAAGTTCCCATACACCGTGATTTTTTTCTATACCCTTTCGCTCGAACTTTGTTTCGGGGCGCCAGGTCTGGGCCGGGGCAAACCCTTCATAGCGGTTTTCAAGCCCCTCTGTCGCGTCAAGGGCCGCGAGTGCCCAATGGCCGTAATCTTCCCAGTCGGTAACCATGTACAGGTACCCGCCTTTTTTCAGCTTTTGGGCCAGGAGCGATGTAAAGGGCTCCCGCACGAGCCGCCGTTTGTGGTGGCGTTTTTTGGGCCAGGGGTCGGGGAAAAAAATATGAAAGCTGTCCGCCCTGAAACTCATGGCGGAAATAACATCCACGGCGTCTCCTTCAATAATCCTGATATTGGAAAGGCCGCGCTTTTCTATTTCCCAGAGCAGGCGGCCTATGCCGGGCCGGTGAACTTCTATACCCAGGTAATTGACGCCGGGATTTTGAGCGGCCAGTACAGCGGTGGCCGTACCCATGCCGAACCCTATCTCCACGCAAAGGGGCTCCGGGTTGGCAAAGACGGCCTCCCTGTCAAGGGCCTTTCCGGGAACAAAGGGAACAAGCCAGGCGCCGGAATATTCCTCATACGAGCGCTTTTGGGCGCCGGTCATGCGTCCGGCCCTGAGCACATAGCTCTTGTTCACCGCGGTCATCCCGCCTGTCCTAGTCAAGGGGAAGGACCAGGGTCAGGGCCGAAGTATAATGCTCCGTATCCTCGGCCCACAGGGCGACGCTTCTGCTTTCCGGGGGAAAGCCAAGGTCAACGAGGTTTCCGTCCTGGGCGGCAAGCACGGAAGACCCGATATTTTCCCCGCTTTCATCGTACCAGAGCAGGGAATGGGCCGGGTACGATGACTCGATGTGGTATTGCCCGCCGCCTACGGTAACGACCGGAAAAGAACGGCCCCCAGGCGGCCCGTCAAAGGCAAAGATTCTTTCGCCCCGGCTTCCGCCCTTGTCCGCAAGCACCGCCCTGAATTGCCCCCTGGGCAGGGGCAGGCCGTCGCTCATGCTTATGCCCCGGCTTCCTATCCAGGCCTTTCCGTCCACATCCACGCTTATCCAGTCTTCGGAACCGAGCTGCCACACCAGTTCATCCTTGTCATGGTACAGGTAGAGCGTATCAAGGTCCTTGATGCCGTCGTCGTCTTCGGGAAGCACAAAAAAGGAATAGGCCTCCTGTACTCCTGTCTGGCTTTGGTAATACACCAGGCTTATCACCGCCCGGACCACCCTTGGTTCGGCCTGGGAACAGGACAGGAACAGCGCGAGGCAGATAAGGAGACGCCCCAAAAGCCGGGCAGGGCCGCACGGCAAAAATCTCCGCAGTTTCATTTCAATATATATCATAGAATAAAAGAAAGGGTTATCATAGTAATATCCGTATCCGGTATCTGGTTTACCAGGTATTCGAATTTGATATCCACCCGTTCACAGGCTTCTTCCAGATAGGAAATATAGTAGAGCCCCAGGCCGGTCTGTGCCTTCCCGTCCTCTTTTTCGCGGTAAAAACTGTATATGCTCCGCTTTTTGACATCCGCTGATTTTACCTCGTCAATGCCGTTTCTGATTTCCCGTAGATCCGCGCTACGGTCGTAGAGAACCACCTGGAGCCTGCGTTCTGTCCCTATGGAAGAACTGTTGCCCCCCATCTTCCAGGCTATGCTGACCAGGCTGTTTTTGGCCTTCAGGGACTTGATAATGCCGCCCAGCTTTTCGCCTTCCGGAATGCCGCCGGGAGGACCGCCCAGCTCCGCGATGGCCGCTTCTTTCCGTATGCTCCTGTATGCCGAGGCAAGGGCCAGTTCCATAATCATCAGGGCGATATAGTCGGCTACCTGTACTTTTTTGAGGTACTCCACAAGACAGCCCCGTATCACCAGGGTAAGGTCCCTGAAATTCCAGTCGGATTGAAATTTCAGCAGTATGTACCAGAGCAGCGCGTTGGAAATATCCATGAATTTTTCTATCTGGAGTATCTGTATCTTTTTTTCCTCGTTGTCAAACCTCGCGTTGCCGGCTATGCCGAGCTTTAAGGGGTCGAGGATGAGCTTCCGTATCTTCTCCACATCAGGGGCCTTATCCCTGACGAGTTTTTTCAGATCTGAGGAAGCGCTTCCCTGAAAAGCCTTTTCGTCTATCAGGGACTGGGGATTGGCCCGGTTCCACCGGACAACGATTTCCGACGCCAGAACCCGGTTGAGCATTTCCGCGTCAAAATGGCGGTACAGAAGGCTGTGGACAATGAGCTTGGCGAGATCAATAATGTCGCTCCGGGCCGAGAGGGGGTCAATATTGGCGGCTTCTATTTTGGCAATGCAATCGGCGAGGAGGAAGCCCTGTATCGAGGCGGGACTGCTATTTTCCATCACAAGGCCGTACTCTTCGGCAGTATCCGCCATGCGGAATTTGGAAAGCCCCTTTTTTTGCCGCAAAAAAAGGCCGGTCCCTGTTTCGGTAAGGACTATCTTGAGATGAATATCAAATTCCTTTTTGCGGTTCCTCCCGGACATGTCAGGGTATTATACAGGGAGACTCCTTCTCATGTGAACCGCCTGTCCTTGACCCTTGAGGGAGCATGGACTATGTTTGTCCGGTGAGCTTTTTATTTCTGGCTTTCATGCTCTGCCTGGTCCCGTGTTCGTTGTCAGGGGAAGACGGAACCGGGCCGGGTCCTGATAGTATGACAAGCCGGTCAATGCGGGATACGGAAAAGCGGAGGCAGGAAGACCTTGTTGCCGCCCTCGGAACCATGGGCCTCCGCCCGGAAACGCGGGACCTCTTCCCCGCCTTCGGCTCTTTCGGCTCTTCGGTCCATGTGCTCCTTGAGCCTAATGAAGACACCGGGAAGGATGCCCTGATATTTGCCGTGCCCCTTTACGGCGCGGAGGACAGGGAAGAAAGCCGCTACGATATCGCCGAAACGCTGCTGCTTCTGGAAAAGCTCGCGGCAAAGCCCGTGGAAAGGGAAATCCGCGTAGCGTTTCTCGGTTCAGAATATTCCACCCTGCCCCCGGACATTGACGCGCCCCGCCATTCGGGGCTCAGGGACCTTTTGGCCCTGTATACCGAAACGGCAAAACTCATCTATCTGGACCTGCCTTCCGCGCCGGGCGGCCTTTTGCTGCACAACGGTTCCAGGGGGAATTTAAGCCCCCTTGAAATGATACGGCTTTTCACCGGGCTCTGCGAAGAAGAAACCTTACCCTATGATTTTTCCGTGCATTTTAACGAACTGTACAAACTGTCCCTTGCCGGGGAAGAAGGCCCCCTGGAAACAGCCCAGAGTCAGGACTTCCCCTCGTTCCTCATAGCGGGAATGGATGGCGCGCCGTTTGAGGAAGGGAAACTGGCCGCGCTGCTCTACCGCTGCGTGGAGGAGATAGATTCGGTTCCCCCTGATATGGACTACCATTATTCGCTGCTCCATATTCCGGGCAAGACCTTGTATCTTTCCGAAACCGCCACGGTCCTGCTCTTTCTCGCCGCGTCCGCGCTGACGCTCTTTATCCTTCTGGTGTATTCCCTGGTAAAGCGCCGCCTCCTGGTGCTCCAGTGGAAAGTTTTCCTAAAGCGCTTCTGGATAGTGGGCCTCCTCTTTCTGCTCCTTTCAGTCTCCCTTTTCGGGGCGGAACTCTGGTCTGCCCTTGTCAAGCGGCTTCTGGGCCTGGGGGAAAGAAACGACGCCCTGCTTACGGCGCTGAAAATTTTCTGCGCAATCGCCGTGTACAACGTACTGGTCCCCTATTTTTCCCGCATGAAGATTCCCCACAAGGGAAATTATTTCGGCAACGCCGCGGTGCTCCTTACGGTCGCGGGCAGCATAATAGCCGCGGCCCTTGACCTCAGCTTTGTGCTGCTCTTCCTGTGGGCCTATCTTTTTACCCTCCTGGGTTCGTTTTTTAAGAAAGCCCCCCTGGTCGTCATCTGCGCCCTCCTCACGCCGCTGCAAATTCTCGCCGCGCTGATTGACCTTGCCCGGGGCGGCAACACGCGCATATTCAGCCTGGTCGGATCGGGAAACGTCTATGTAACCTTGTACGCGGCCCTCACCCTGCTCCCCTGCTTCCTGCTGCTCAACCGCGCCGAATATCTTTTCCCGCGGAACAGGACAGGAAAAGCGCCTGAGGCCAAACCCCTGATCAGGCAAAAGCGCCTTGCCGTTGCCGGCGCTTCCCTGCTGCTCCTCTTTGCCTGGGGCTTCCACCTTTCCCTCACACCCGGCGAAACGCCCGTGCGGCAGACCCTCACCCCTGACGACGAAACCCTTCTTTCGGTCAGGGCGGAAAGCAGCGTATTCCTTGACCGCCGCATCATACGCCTCACCCTGGAGGCCGGATCTC
>JAISDF010000008.1 GCA_031265025.1 Spirochaetaceae bacterium | reverse complement strand
GCATCGGTCCGCTATGACTCCTCCCTGCCCCAGGGCGCCAAAATCCTCTACGGCGAGATTTCGGCCCGGACCAACCAGCGGGGCTACTGCTGGACCTCAAACGCCCGGTTCGTCACGCTCTACGGCGTCTCCGAGCGGACTATCAACTACTGGATCGCCGCCCTTCATAACGCCGGGCACATCGTCATTTCCTATGAATACTACGGGAACTCAAAAAAGATTAAGGAGCGGCGCATTACGCTGCCCCTTCCCATCGCCAAGGTCGTGGAGAAACTGCCGCTGTCCGAACCGCCTCCTGGCGGGCCGGAAGGGGAAAACAACACTCAACAGCTAGTGGTGCAAAAAATTGCACCACCGGACAGCGCGACAGACCGCACAGGTACAAAACCCCTCCCGGAAGGCGGAAACGACACTACATCTAGTGGTGCAAAAATTTGCAGTACTAAAAATCTAGTGGTGCAAAAAATTGCACCTCCCGGTGGTGCAAAAAACTGCGGGGATAATATTAAAGTCCCTAATACCGCAGCAGCAGCAGCATATCTCCCCAAGGACATAAAGGCGGCCTTTGACGGAGCCGGGGCGGAACTGGTTTTCCAGGACCGGGTGTACCAAAAGGCCGCTTCCTACATGACCGAAAACCAGCTTGACCTCTCCTACGCCGCCTTTATCCTCGGCATAACCAGGAAGAAAAAGCCCGACGACCTCAGGGCCCTGTTTCTTACCCTCTTTTTCGCCCCCGACCTGGCCGAACTCTTTAAGGCTTCCCGTAAGCCGCCGCCCGAGCCTGTCCAGGAACGATGCCCCGCGTGCGGGGCTTCCCATGACGCCGGGGACGCCGAGTGCCCCTCGTGCGGCCTTGAACGGGGCGCGTCTGAAAAAGACGTGAGGATACGCCGCCACTTGCTCTCCCTACCCCGTGAACAGCGCGGCCGGTACGAGGAAACAGTCAGGCTCATCATCGCCGGCGGCGGCTTTCTGGAACAGCGGCAGCGCCTTGACGCCTTACACCGGGAGCTGGGCTTTCCCGAATGACAAAGCTCGTTATCACCATACCGGAGGAGCCCCCGTTTTACTCCCTCTTTGCCGAAGGGCCGTACCTGTACAAGGTCTTCGAGAAGAAAAGGCGCGAAACCCTTTTTACCTACGGGGAGAACGACATCGTCGTGCTGTATTACACCTACCCCTCATACCGGGAAGCGTGTGTTATACGCAACGAGCCGTCCCCTTCCGGGACCTTCCTGCCGGGGCTTTCCAAACGGGTCTCCCTCCTCTTCAGCGTCAGGGCTTCACGGGTTGACAAACTCAAGAGGGCGGTCGGGTTCCTCAAGAAACACTCAGGAAGCGCCTGTTCGTTCGGCGACGGGTTTTATACCCGCCTGTATTTTATTATCCGTCAGCGGGGAAAGCTCAATTACCCCGCCCTACAGGAGTTATGCCATGATCATCCTGACTGAAAAACCGTCCGTCGCCGCAGCCTTCGCAAGCGCCCTGGGCGTCCCCCGCTCCAAAGACGGCTATTGGGAAAACGGCCAATACTGTATCGTCAACGCGGTCGGCCACCTGCTTGAAAATTACGCGCCCGACGACTACGACAGGAAATTCAAAAAGTGGAGCCTTGAGGACCTCCCCATTATCCCTAGGGAATTTAAGTACAAGCCCGTTGAAAAGACCAAGGCCCAGCTTGCCCTGGTAACGCGCTGCCTTAAAGCCCGCAAGGGCGACGCGCTCCTCCTTGCCACCGACGCCGAACGGGAGGGAGAACTTATCGGGGCGGAGATTTTGCAGTATGCGGGCTTTACCGGCTATGCCTCAGCGAAACGCTTCTGGGTCTCCGAGGCCCTGACCAGGGAGGTCATCCTTTCGGGCATCGAAAAGGCAAAGCCCCTTGCCGAATACGAATCATACCAAAAGGAGGGTTACGCGCGGCAGCAGGCCGACTGGCTTACCGGCATTAACCTTACCCGGCTTATCTCCCTTAAAAGCGGACTGCCCCTGTCTTTCGGCAGGGTGCAGACCGCGGTCCTTGCCGCCGTCTATGAACGGGAGGACGCCGTCGGGCGTTTCGTCAAAGAGAAATTCTTTGAGGTTACGGCCTCCCTCCACAGCGGGCAGGGCCCTCACTGTACCGTTAAACTCGTGAACAAGGAGAATGGGGAATACCCGTTCAGGTTTCCCGAAGGGGCGGCTCCGTTAGCTGAAATAACTTCTAAAAGGGGCGAACTTAAAACGGCGGCCATTACCGGCCTTTCGTCGGAGAAGAAGACCGAACACCCGCCAAAGCTGTTTAACATCACCGCCTTACAGAAAGAAGCCCATAAGGCGTTTTCCCTTTCCCCGGAAAAGACCCTTGAAACCGCCCAGGCCCTGTATGAAAAACACAAATGCCTCTCCTACCCCCGCACCCCTTCCCGCGTCATGGGCGATGACAATGTAAGCCTGGTAAAGGGAATTTATGACAACCTTGCGGGGGTTTATCCTGAGCTTGCCTCAGGTTCAGACCCGGCGCGTATCGCGCCTTCAAACAAGCGGGTATTTAATTCCGCCGAATTACAGGACCACCACGCCCTGATTCCCCTCATCCCGCTTCCGGCCGGGGCTTCCGAAGAAGAGAAGGCCGTATTCGGCCTGGTCGTGAAGCGGTTTTTTACCGTGTTCAAAGGTCCCTATGTGTACAACGCCGTTTCCATTGACGCCGCTATCGCGGGATACCTCTTCCGGGAGAACGGGACAGACGTGCTTGAGGCCGGCTGGAAAGCCGGGAACGATGCCGATGATGACGGCGATGAGGAACCTGAAAACAACTATGCGGGCCTTTCGGAAGGCGGGGAGTATCCCGTCGTGTCCGTTGTTACGGAAGAAAAGTATACCCAGCCAAAAAAGCATTACACCTACGCTACCATCCTCGCCCTCATGGAGAACCCCAGGGGCGAAGACGGGAAACACCTTGCGGGCCTCGGGACCCCGGCCACCAGGGCCGCCATACTCAAAAAACTTATTGACAAAAAGTACCTCGTTGAAAAGGGGAAGAACCTCCTCATTACCGGCGAAGGGAAATTCCTCATTGAGACCGTCAGGGAAAACCCGCACCTGGCCGCCTTTGTTTCCGTGCCGGAAACCACTAGGTGGGAGGAAGCGCTGCGCGCCTCGACCGCCTCCTTCCTTGAAGGCATTAAAAGATTCACCGCCTTTGCCGTAACCAATACGGCCGTGACGGAACGGGAGAAACCCTCCCTGGGAACGTGCCCCCGGTGCGGCGCCGCCGTCCGCGAGGGGAAGAAAAGCTATTAATGCGCTTCCTATAAGGAGGGCTGCTCCTTCACCGTCTGGAAGGAAAGTTTCGGGGCACAGGTGAGTTCCGGCGACGTACAGCTTATGCTCGCGGGAAAGAAAACCGCCGTAAAAAAATGCCGGAGCAAAGCGGGCCATGATTTTAAGGCCGCCTTCTTTCTCAAGGAAGGAAGCCTTGAACTTGAATTTGCCACTACAGGAGGAAAGAAATGAACAGTGTGAACCTAAACGTGCTTGAGGGGCGCCTAACGGCCGGCCCCGTTGTAAAGGCAACCGAGAAGGGGACCCTTCTCTGTACCTTTTCGCTGGCGTATAACCGGTATTACCGGAAGGACGGCGACACGGAGGCGGAAAAGGAGGTTTCCTTTTTCGACATTGAAACGTGGGGCAGGACCGCCGAACTGTGCCGGGACCTGGCGGCAAAGGGGACTTTAGTCCGCGTAACCGGAAGGCTTAAGCAAAGCCGCTGGGATGACGAGGAGGGCGGCCATCACGCGCGGGTCATCATCGTGGCCGACCGCGTGGAATTCGCAAGAGGGAACCAGGGCCGGGAGGAACCGGAGGAGCCGGAGCCGGAGGGGGAAAGCGTATGAACGCGGCTACCGGCCGGGAAACGGCGCGACCGCTTTCCGCGCCGCTCCTGAAATACGCCGGGGCGAAAAACAGGCTCGCGCATGACATCATCGCCCTGTTCCCGCCCCGGTACAACACCATGACCTACCTTGAACCCTTTTTCGGTTCGGGCGCGGTATTCTTCAAAAAGGTTCCCGGCGTCGTTGAAACAATCAATGACTCCAGCGGCGATATTTATAACCTGTTTTATCAAATCCGCCATAACCCGGCGGAACTGGCCCGGCTTGTGGCCTTTACCCCCTGGAGCCGGCGGGAATATGAGGAGTCGTATACCCGCTCGGACTCCGCTATTGAGAACGCCAGGCGCTTTTTGGTGCGCTGCTGGTTTTCCATAGGCTATGGGTCAGACCGCAAATACGGGTGGCGGCATAAGATTAAGACAGGTAACGGAGGCTTCGCCTCATTTACCGCCCTGCCTGACGTTATCATACAGGCTTCGCGGCGGCTTACCTCACAGGGCGGCAACTGTGTCCAGATTGAAAACACCGACGCGCTTACGCTCATTGAAAAATATGACCGCCCGGAGGTCCTTATGTATCTTGACCCGCCCTATGTCATGAGTACCAGGAAGGGAAGGAAAATTTACAAATGCGAAATGGCCGATGACGGCCATGTCAGGCTTTGTACGCTCATCGCCAAGTCTTCCGCCAAAATAGTCCTTTCCGGCTACGCCAATGAACTCTATGACGCCTATTTGCCGCGTTTCAACAAAACCGCTATAGACACGGTTGACGAAGCGGGGAATCAGAAGCGGGAAATTGTCTGGCGCAACTTTTCGTTACAGGGGGAGTTATTCGGACTGGAGGCGGCGTCGTGAAGCTAAGGAAATGCCGCGTATGCGGCTGTACCGAGAATGACTGCCGGCTCTGTATCGAAAAAACAGGGGCGCCCTGTTTCTGGATTGAGGATGATTTATGCAGCGCGTGCGTGCGCGAGGCCTACCCGGATATCGCGTCGGCCCCGGTAGAGACGCGGAATAGCATGTATGCGGGCATACGGCTTCTTATCCTTTTTAATGGGGCGGTTATCAGGAAACGCGAGACAAACGGAAAAACGGTATTTGCCGTTCAGGCGGATATTGAAGACGCTGAAGACGGGTTTCTGGAAAC
>JAISDF010000086.1 GCA_031265025.1 Spirochaetaceae bacterium | reverse complement strand
CCGTACAGGGCAATGACGAATACCGTTATGAGAAAGAATTCGGCAAGGATAATAAAGCGCATATTGGAGAGTATCATCAGCGAGGGAAAGGCGCCCCGCAGTATGTGGATATGCCAGAGGGGCAGTACCGTGAGGAGGCCCGTAAGGATGATGCATGCCGCCGTAAAGAGCACATAACGCAGCGAAAGCCCGGCTATAAAAGTCATGGTCAGCAGTATGGGGATGAATACCAGGGCCGTACCGAAGTCAGGCTGGAGCAGTATGATGCCCATGGGAACAAAGACCAGAACCGAGGACAGCACAAAGCGCTTGAATTCGTTTTGTTCGTGCCGCGTGGAATCAAGATACCTCGCCAGTACAAGTATCGTGGCGATTTTTGCGAACTCCGACGGCTGTACGCCGAAACTCCCTATGCCTATCCATGCCTTGGCGCCGTGTACCATGCGGCCGAAAAACAGCGTGTACGCCAGGCACAGCAGCATGGCAAGGTATATGTATCCAGAAAAATCGTATATTCTCCTGTAGTCCAGCATGGATATGAAGAGGGCGATGATCGTGCCGGAAACAGCCCACACTATCTGGCGTATGTACTCGGTGGAAACCAGGGTCTGCGTAGAAGTAATCCCCGACGAATAAATAAAGAGTATGCCAAAACAGGCAAGGAGCAGGGAACTCAAAAAGAGCGGCAGGTCTATATCCAGTATATTCCGCAGCCGGATCATTTACTCCCGCCTTGTCTGTACGGGCATGATATATTGAAAGCCCAGGGCCTGGACAGCTTCTTCATAGCTCTGATTGGCGAAGATGCCCTGGAAGATAATGGCCGAGGCATAGGGGGCCCACCATTCCCACTGATTGGCCGCTTCCACGATAACCGACACCACGACGCGTTCTTCCGGGACACTGGTTTCATAGGGGGCAAAGGCGGCAAACCAGGAATGCCAGCGGTCGGCCAGTCCTACTTCGCCCGTACCGGTCTTGCCGGCTATTTCTACCGCCTTGATGTTCAGGGGATACTGGGCGGTTCCCTCGCTGATGACCGAGCGCATATTCCGCCTCAAGGTCCTGTACACCTCGCTCTTTATATCATCGTTTTCGCGCAGGACTTCCCGCTGGGTTGTCCTGATGACAGCGCCGCTGAGGGGATCGCGCACTTCCTTGAGGAGATAGGGCTTGTACACCACCCCGTCATTGACCACCATTGATACCATGCCGGCCATTTGTATGGGCGTTACCAGGGTATAGCCCTGGCCTATGGACATATTCATGGTGTCGCCGTCAAGCCATTTTTCATGGAAGCGCCGGTCCTTCCACTGGGGGGTGGGAATAAAGCCCGATATTTCCCCGGGAAGGTCTATGCCGCTGGCCTCGCCAAAGCCAAATTCCCTGGCATAGGCGACGATGCGTTCCACCCGCAGGTGATCCCTTCCCGCCACCCAGAAATAGATGTCGCAGGACTGTGCAAGGGCCTGCTGGAGATTGAGGTAGCCGTGGCCCGGCCGCCTGATATGGCAGCGCCAGTCCCGGTCGCCGTAGCGTATCTCTCCGGGACATTCAATGGTCTTGTCCTGGGGAAAGGCGTCCTCGTTGAGTATGCCCGCGCTCATGGGTATTTTGAAGACCGATGCCGGAGGGTAACTGGACTGGATGGCCCGGTTAAGAAACGGTTTGTTGGGGTCATTGATCAGGGCCTGGTATTCGCCCGAGGAGTTGCCCCGGTTAAAAAGATTGGGGTCATACCAGGGATAGGAAACCATGGCGAGCACTTCCCCGGTGGCCGGCCTGGTTACCACGACGGCTCCCATGCGCCTTCCCAGGGCCTTTTCGGCCAGGAGCTGTATGTTCCTGTCAATGGTGAGTACCAGGTTTCTCCCCATCGAGGCGGGCTCCCGTATATTGGCGTCTCCGGCTATGCCCCTTCCCTGGGCGTCAACCGTGCGGATTTCCCTGCCCTCCCTGCCCCGCAGCAGTTCGTCGTACTGCCGTTCTATGCCCGCCTTGCCTATAATGTCCCCCTGGTTATAGCCCATGTTGTACAGCATGGTCAGTTCGTCCCGGGTAATATCCCCGACATAGCCTATGATGTGGGAGAGGCTTCCGGTATCAACATAGTTCCGCATGGGCTTGCTCTGCCAGGAAACGCCGGGGAGTACGTCTACCCGTTCAGCCAGGGCTGCTATGGTCTGGAAGGGAACATTGGCGGCAAGTTCCACCGGCTGGTACAGGTAATAATTCTGGGGCGGAACCCTTCTGTCCATCTGGTCTTCGCTCAGATTGAGCAAAGCGGCCGTTTCCCTGAGTACGGACTGGATTTCGCCCCTGGGAACCTCGGCGGGAATGATGCTGACCGCGAAGGAATCGGTATTGAGCACCATGGGCTGGTTGAAATTCCGGTCGTAAATTTCCCCCCGCTGGGCGGGTATTATCGTGGTCCGCCGCGCGATGTTCCTTGCCTGGCGGCGGTAGGTTTCCCCGCTTACAATCTGCATGCTGAAGAGCTTAATTCCGTAAATGCTAAAGGCGATTATGAAAAAAGCCTGGAGCAGCTTGATTCTGAAATCGGAACGGTCGTCATCGGGCAGATGGCTGAAACTTGACATCAGGCGTCTTCCTTTCCCATGAGTATGGGCTTAAACTGCCGCAGGAGGCCAAAGAGAAGGGGGGCGCTGAGGGTATTGAGGATTAGTTCTACCCAGAGTTTTGGGGCGGTAAAAGAATACGCGGGAACGGCGCCGGCAAAAAGCAGATGGAGCGCAAACACGAGGAGGGCCTTGGCAAGGGTCGCCGAAGCGCAGAGCGCCATCGGAAGAAATACGGCGTCAAGGAAAAACATGCCCTTAAGGCATCCCGTCGCGGCGGCGATGAGGGTGCGTATAAAGGCATTGAGTCCCAGAGGCGCGGCGGAAAGAAAATCAAGCAGAAGGCCCGAGCAGAAGCCGGTAAGCTGACCTGTCATGGTTCCGTTCACATAGGAAACAAAAACCAGTATCACCAGGGCAAGGTCAGGCCGGGCCTGATAAACAGTCATCCGGGGAAGTATAGTTGATTCCAGTATGGCGGCGAACAGTATGATGACGCAGGCCCAGACGACGTTTTTAACCATCCTCTCCGCCTTCGGCATCCAGAACAAAGACATATTCAAGCCGCGAAAAATCTATGGCGCTTTCCAGTTCTACTCCCATGGACGTTTCGTATTCCTGGTAAAGTATGCGGCTTACCCGGCCTATATTGAGGCCCATGGGATAAACGCCGCCGAGCCCGGCGGACACTATCACGTCCCCGGCGCTGATCTCGTCCATGGCCCGCTTTCTGATAAAACGCATAACCAGGGGAAGATCGGGATTGCCCTGCCCTTCCACAATGCCCTCATACCGGGATTCGGCAAAACGGGCCGAGATGAAGGAGCTTCCGTCATAGAGGGGCATCACCAGGCTTTCCATATGGGCCGCCTGGATGACCTTGCCCACCAGGGCCTGGGCGCCGTCCTGAAAGGCTATGACCGGCATGTTTACCCGGACCAGGTCCCGCGTTCCCTTGTTGATAACCAGGGCCGAAAAAAGATTGTCGGGGTCCCTGCCGATAAGCTGGGCCGGAATATGGCGGTAACGCAGAATATTTGAAAAGCCGAGCTGTTCCCTGAGACGGTTGTTCTCCTGCCGTATCTCGGCGGCGCTCCGTTCAAGCTGCTCGTACCGGGTCATGCGGCCGGCAAGCTCGTTGTACTCGCGCCTGAGGCTTGCCAGTTCCCGTATGGAAAGCACGGTCCGCGACATAAAGGACGAAATGCCGTATATGCCGCCCCTGATGCCGGAAAAGGCGGAAAGGCCCGCGTCCCTGACGGAGACGATAAAACTTCTCGTGGAAAACAGCAGTATCGAAAAAGAAACCAGGGTCAGAGCGGCAAAAACATAGGCGTCCCGGCTAAAACGCCTTCCGCGTTTTCGGTTCTCCCTGACGCGCATGGCCTACCCGTTCAGGCTGTCATAAATACTGTGGGTACTGTCAAAGCCCTTGGCGTTCTCAAAGTATTTGCCCGCGCCCAGGGCGACGCACTCAAGGGGCCGCTCGGCAAGTATTACCGGCACCCCTGTCTCCTTGGAGATCAGCTTGGGAAGCCCCTTGAGCAGGGAGCCTCCTCCGGTCATCACAATGCCCCGCTCCACAATGTCCGCGGCAAGTTCCGGCGGGGTCTTGCCCAGGGTAGCTTTTATTTCGTCGATGATCTGGACTATCGGGTCCTTGAGGGCTTCCCGCACTTCGACAGAATCTATCTCAAGCCTGCGGGGAAGGCCGGTGATGGCGTCGGTTCCCTTTATCTCCACTTTCTCGATGGTCTTGTCGGGAGAGGCGTTTCCGATTTCTATCTTGAGCCTTTCGGCGATATTAGGACCTATGATGAGGTTGTGGACGCTTCTGACATATTTGATGATTGCTTCGTCAAATTCATCACCGCCCAGGCGTATGGCGTTGGTAACCACCATGCCGCCCAGGGAAATGACCGAAATTTCCGTGGTGCCGCCGCCTATATCGCAGACCATGTGGCCGGCGGGCTCCCAGATCGGAATATCCGCCCCTATGGCCGCGGCGCGGCTTTCCTCAATAACGTACACCTCACGGGCGCCGGCCTTGTAGGCGCTTTCTTCCACGGCCCGGCGTTCAACCTCGGTGATACAGGAGGGTATGCCTATAACCATCCGGGGTTTTATGAAACGGTAACGGGGAATCACCTTGGAGATAAAATACCGTATCATCTTTTCGGTGGACTCAAGGTCGGCGATAACCCCGTCCCTGAGGGGCCGTATGGCTATGATATTGCCGGGGGTCTTGTAAAGCATGCTCTTCGCTTCGGCGCCCACCGCCATAACCTTCTTGGTTCCCTTTTCAACAGCGACGACCGAAGGTTCGTTGATCACAATGCCCTTTCCCCGTATGTAAATAATTGTATTACAGGTTCCCAGGTCTATGCCTATATCCTTTGATATTTTTCCAAACATATATCCTCCGCAGCCTATGGCTTAATTCCTTTTTTGTCCTGTTTATGGCATATATATGCCAAGTTTTTCACGGGCTTCCCCGTGGCCGGGATTTATCCGCAGGGCCCTCCGCCACTCGGCCCTGGCGCGGGTCGCGTCTCCCAGCGCGGCGTACAGTTCGCCCAGTTCAAAATGGGCGTCGGCGTTCTCTCCGCTTTCGTCGAGAATGGCCCGGAACTGTTCCTCCGCCTCTTCCGCTTCCCCTTGTTCGGCCAGGACCTTTCCCAAAAGGAGCCGTGCCTGGATTACCACGGTGGCGTCCCGGGAATTCTCAATACAGCGGACAAGGTAGGCCCTGGCGGAATTCCCCTCCCCCAGTCCTATATAGGACCTGGCTATGGCCAAAAGCCGCAAATCCGAAACATAGGATCCGTCTTCGCTGTTCAGGGATTCCGACAGGGAGACCACGCTGTTCCGGTAATCGCCGAGTTCCGCATAGGCCAGCCCCAGATATTCGGCAATATCCGGCGCCCTGAATCCGTTCCCCCTGGCTTCTTCCAGATACCGGACAGCCAGATCCGCGTAAGAGGCCCCCTTGTGGTAATAGGCCTTGCCCAGAACATAGCGCAGGTTCGCGTCCCTTTCACCCTCCCTGGTAAGAAGGGCCTTTCTGAGGGATACGATACAGTCGTCAATATAGCGGAGGGTATTGGATGCGTTAATCTGGGCCGCGGCAAGCTGATACGACGAAAACCCCCGCAGACTCAATAAAAAAAAGTCCAGGGGTTTTTTCGCAAGCCATTGCCCGCTCAGGACATACACATCCCCGTAAGTCCCTTCTTCCCAGCAGCGCAGCAGTTCTCTCCGGTCCCTGCCCCATTCATTCTTGTTTCGTATACCCAAAAACGCCAGAGACAGGACCAGCATGGCCGCTATCATGACCGTCAGTCCGGTCAAAACAGGGTTTTTCCGGTAAACCTGTATATCAAGCCACTGTCCCGGCTTCTTTTTGAACATAAGTCTTCTGTGATTTAATACTGTTTCCGGGGAAAAGTCAACGGAGGATTTTTATGGTATTTCCGGGCGCGCCTTACGCGTTTGTTGATTGAAAAAAAGGCGATGAACCTGTAAGCCGGGTTCTGTCACCGGGCTTCTTTCAAAGCCCGGCGCAGCCATCTGTCTCGCGCTGTCCTCGCGGACAACGTCCTGCGGCCTACCCGCGGGTAACCAATGGGCATTGGCCGCTGCCCCGGACCGGCCTAAACCGGCCCAAGCCATAAACCCGCTGCTTGGCCTTGCTCCTGATGAGGCTTGCCAGCCGGCGCCGTTACCGGCGCCGCGGTGGGCTCTTACCCCGCCATTTCACCCTTGCCTTGCGGGGACGCGAAACCGGCCCCCGCGCCCGCGTATACGCGGGAAGGCGGTATATTTTCTGCTGCGCTTTCTGTCCAGCAGGGCTTTGGCCCTGCCGTCCCGGGCGTTACCCGGCATCATGCCCTGCGGAGCCCGGACTTTCCTCCCGGCGTCCTGACATCACAAACGTGACAAATCAGGCGCCCGGCGGCTGCCCGGTTCATCGCCTGGCCCTATACTACACAAAACAAGATGCCCCGTAAAGGCTATTCATCGTAATCTATGCCGGCCTTTTCATCTTCCTCATCGTCTTCTTCCTCGAATTCTTCTTCTTCATCAATGTCGTCAAGGTCGGACAGGCTTCCGGCGTCTTCGCGGTCAAAGAATTCTTCTTCGCCTTCTTCAGTTTCCTCGTAAAAGAGTATGCGGGAGCAGTAGGGGCAAAAAACTATTTCTTCGCCCAGGCGCACCATATTGGCAAACTGAACCGGAAGTATCATGTGGCAGCCGGTACAGACGCCGCTCTTTATCGCCACGATGCCCCTGCCCATTTTATTGCGGAGTATGCGTTCAAATTTGAACTGTACCTCAGGATCGAGGCCGACCACTACCTTGTCTTCTTCTTCCTGCAGGACCTTGACCTTGGCGTTCTTCCCGGCGATTTCGTCCTCGATGCCCCTGCGCCGTTCGGCAAGATCCTGTTCCTGCTGTTCAATAAGGGCGGTATGCTGCTTCATCTGTTCGTCCAGCTCGGTGATGACGCGCTCTTCCTTTTGCAGATCCTTGCGGTACTGCTGTTCCTTTTCCGACGCCTCGCGGATTTCCTTGTCCAGGGCTTCGTATTCCCGCTGGGTGCTGATGGAATCCATGTTTTTCTCGGCCCGTTCCCGTCCGGCCTCGGCGTCGGCGAGAAGATTCCTGAACTCTGCCTCGGAAGTCTTGGCCCTTTCGTAATCCTGGTTTTTCTCGATAAAGGTTTTTTTGAGCCGCGCCAAAAGTTCTTCCTGGGTAACCAGTATTTTGGGAATCTCCTGGATTTCCTGTTCCAGGGCTATCTTTTCGGAAAGTATATCCTGAAGGGTCCGCAGTTTGTCAAAAACATCTTCCATTGCCATACATAACCTCTTTGTACACAAATTTAATCACTAATGATCCAAATAATCTTTCAGTTTTCTGCTCCGCTTGGGATGCCTGAGCCTCCGCAGGGCCTTGGCTTCAATCTGGCGTATCCGCTCGCGGGTAACGTTAAAGTAAAGCCCCACTTCCTCAAGGGTCAGGGAGTAGCCGTCATCAAGGCCGAAACGCATCTTGAGCACTTCCTGCTCCCGTTCGGGAAGGGTGGAAAGCACCCCACCGAGCTGTTCCTGGAGCAGGGTAAAGGCGGTCTGGTTCGCCGGGTTTTCCACGTCCTTGTCTTCGATAAAATCTCCCAAAAGGGAATCTTCCTCTTCGCCTATGGGGGTTTCGAGGCTTATGGGTTCCCTGGCGACATTCTTGACCGATTTAACCCGCTGGGCGGTCCAGCCGAGCTTTTCGGCGATTTCCTCGTCGTTGGGCTCCCTGCCCAGAACCTGCATGAGCTGCCGGGATTCTCGTACAACCTTGTTGATCTGTTCTATCATGTGAACAGGCACCCGTATGGTCCTGGCCTGGTCCGAAATGGAACGGGTAATGGCCTGGCGTATCCACCATGTAGCATAGGTTGAAAATTTAAAGCCCTTCTGGTATTCGAATTTTTCCACAGCCTTGATCAGGCCTATGTTTCCTTCCTGGACCAGGTCAAAGAAATGGAGGCCCCTGTTGGTGTACTTCTTCGCTATCGACACTACCAGCCTGAGATTGGCCTTGATGAGCCTGTCCTTGGCGCTCTTCATCATGAGCCTGCCCCGGTTGATTTCCCTGGACATGGAATTGATGTTCTCGATGGATTCCTCAAACTCGGCTTCCATCTGGTGGAGCTTTTTCTCCGTTACCTGGATATGCCTGATGAGTTCCTTTATCTCGTCGGAACCCAGGCCCAGTTCCCCCTCAAGCCGTTCCCGGTCCGCCTTGATGGTCAGGGCCCTGCCCAGGGTCCTCAGTTCCTTGAGGGATGCGACCCGGAGCCGCTTTTCGATTTTTTCCTGTTCCTTTTTGTAGCGCTTTATGCGTTTGGACGCCTGGACAAATTTGTCGGAAAAATCATTTATCTCCTCAGGATGTATCTGTACGCCGGCGATGACGCGGAGCAGCTTTTTTCTGAGCCCCGTCAGTTCCCTGTCCTCAAAAATATCATTGCCCCGGCTGATAAGCCGGCGCTTGACCTCTATGTAGGATTTCAAGTCGGCGCCTATGAGCCTCAGGGTTTCCTTGTAGAACTGGTTTAAGCGCCGCCTCTCCGTCATGTACTCGGTGATTTCTTTTTTTGAAAGGCTCATTTCCCTGGGGTCTTTTTTTGAAAAGGCCCGCTGGGCTATGGAGTAAAATTCGGGAATAATCATCCCCGATTTTTTGATGACGCCCTTGATGATGTTCTCCCCGTTTTCCATCTGCTTGGAAAGCTCCACCTCCTGCTCGGCGGTGAGGAGATTTTCTTTGCCTATTTCCCTGAGGTAGAGCCTGATGGGATCGTCAACGGAACTTTCCTTGTTGTTGTACACCAGGCGTTTTTTTTCGTTTTCGGTTTCCTTGGGGGTCTCGGCGCCCGAGTCCTCGTCTCCCAGGGTGTCTTCCTCAACAATCTGGACATTGTTGGATTCGAGTATCGCCAGCACCTGTTCAATCTTATCGGAATTGGCAATATGCTCGGGCAAAAAATCGGAAAGTTCGTCATACGAAAGAACTTTTTTTTCTTTCGCGTATTCGATCAGCTTTACGACAGCGGGATCAATCGCCATATCCGGCTTTGACAAATCCGTCATTCCTTGGCTTCCTTAATTCGGCGTAGTTCGGCATCAATGTGCACTTTTTCAAGGAGAAGTTCGTCCGTGCGGGACCCGCCCCGGACCATTCGCAACTCGGCGATAATCTCTTTTCGCCTGCCCTCAAAACCTTTCTGTTTGATCCGCCGTATTCCGTCGGCAACGGCCAGTTCCGGATTGACCTTAAAGGCTTCTGATCCGGCCTGTTCCATGACAAAGCGTTTAAGACCGGGCTCTTCAATACGGTTAAAAAGATCATCGATACCCGGAGTGTCATTCCGGTACCATTCTTCCAGGGCTATAAAAAGCTCCCTGGCCCCGGGATCCTTTACCTCCTTCAGCGAAACTTCTGAACGCAGTTTAGGATACAGATCATGATTCACAAAAACCGATATAAGCAAAAATAATTCATCGTTCATCCTGAGACGCGGCAAAGCGGCCTCGCTCCGTACAGGCGCGGGCGTCTTTCTGTTCCGGTAATCCCGCGCGACGGCAAGGGGATCGGCGCCGAAAAATTCGGCTATCCTTTGCACCGCGCTGTCCCTCGCGACCTCCGAATCAAGGGTGTCCAGGTAGGGAAATAAAAAAGCCACCCCCTGGGACGCTCCTTCGGAAACGGATATATCGAAAAGAGACTTGCTCCGCTTCAATAAATATTCGAAATCAGTTATAAAACATTTTACACTCTTTTGCAACGCCTCCGGGCCGAAATTCTGTAAAATGTCGGCCGGATCCTTGACATTTGCCGCCTTGTCCCCCTGGTTCCCGTCTCCCAGATAGTCCGAAAGGCCCTGCCGCATGTCCACAACCCCGGCGGAAAGCCCCGAATTCCTCAGCGTTACTATGGCTTTGAACGCGGCGTTCTGCCCGGCGCTGTCCGTATCAAAAATAATATAGACTTTTTCGGCCCAGCGCCCCAAAAGACGGGCCTGTTCGGAGGTAAAGGCGGTTCCCAGGGGGGCCACGGCGTTGCTTACGCCGCCCTGATGCAGGCTGATTACGTCCATATAGCCTTCGGCAAGGTAGGCTTCCCTGGTCTTCCGTATTTCCGCCAGGGCCAGATCAATGGCAAAGAGGGT
>JAISDF010000070.1 GCA_031265025.1 Spirochaetaceae bacterium | reverse complement strand
ACCAGGGCTTTCAGGTAGTTGGCGTTGAGCACCGCGTACTCGGAGACCCGGCGTATGCCCTGCCTGCCCAGGGTTCTGATATAGGCATAGGCCCTGACAAGAACGCCGAAATTTCCGTTAAAACATTTAAGCCTCCCTATTGAAGAAGAAGGCTGAAAGAAGGCATAGGTTTCCGCCGGAGCGTGATCTGTGTGTGGAACGTGAGGGGTCCCTGCCGCAAGCGACACGATTGGTCCGGGGAGGAAGTCCCTGAGTGTTTTTCCCGCGCCCACGGCCCCCGCGCCGGGCCCTCCGCCGCCGTGGGGAGTGGAGAAGGTCTTGTGAAGATTGAGGTGCATGACATCAAAGCCGAGTTCGCCGGGTTTGACTATGCCCATGAGGGCGTTCATATTGGCGCCGTCGCCGTATACAAGACCTCCGGCGTCGTGGATGATTTTGATAATTCCGGCGATATTCGGTTCAAAGAGGCCGAGGGTTCCGGGGTTTGTTATCATGAGCCCCGCAAGGGTCTGTCCCTTTTCGCCTGAGACCGCTTCCCTGAGCGCCGCCATGTCCACGGCGCCGTTCGCGTCCGACGCTATGGTTTCGGCGGCAAGCCCCGCCATGGTGCAGGTCGCCGGGGTTGTCCCGTGGGCCGAGTCGGGGACCAGCATGCGGGTGCGGCGGGAATCGCCCCGCGAAGCATGGTACGCGCGTATCATCAGCGCCCCGGCAAGTTCTCCCTGGGCGCCTGCCGCGCCCTGGAGCGAAAAACATTCAAAGCCGGTAATTTCCCTGAGGCTTTCCTGGAGCTTGTAAAGCAGGGCAAGGGCGCCCTGTGTCATGGTTTCGGGAAGCAGTGGATGGGTACGCCTGAACCCTTTAAGGGCGGCGGCTTCCTCGTTCATTTTGGGATTGTACTTCATGGTGCAGGAACCCAGGGGATAGAACTGGCCGTCTATCGAAAAATTTTTCTGGGAAAGCAGGGTGAAGTGGCGGACCACCGTGGCCTCATCAAGTTCGGGCAGGGGTAAATCCTCCCGCAGAAGCTCAGGGGGTACCGGCGTTTCTTCCACATCAAGTTTCGGGAGGCTGACCCCCTTTCTGCCCTCAGCGCCCAGTTCGTATAACAAGGCGTCGGCCCTTATCGTTTCGTTCATGCCCTGCCTCCTGACGCGGTTTCCCGCCTGACGGCGCCGACCAGGGTATCAATGTCGCGCCTGGAATTCATTTCGGTTACGCAGACCAAAAGCTCGTTTTCTTTTTCGGGGAAATACCGCGAAAGGGGAAGGCCGGGGACAATGTTTTCCCCGGCAAGTTTTTCCGCGAGGCCGGCGGCCGGGCAGGGGAGGGTAACGGTAAATTCCTTAAAGAAATTTCCCGGCCGTATTGAACAGCCGGGGATGAGGGCGATTTCTTTTGCCGCGTAATGGGCCCGGTGCCAGCACAGACGCGCCGTTTCCTCAAGGCCGTTCTTTCCCATGAGAGCGAGGTATACGCAGGCGCGGAGCGCGGCAAGGCCCTGGTTGGAGCAGATATTGGAGACCGCCTTTTCCCGGCGTATGTGCTGTTCCCTGGCGGTGAGGGTGAGGACAAAGCCCCGGCGGTTTTCCGCGTCCCGCGCCTCGCCAGCGATACGGCCCGGCAGTCGGCGCATGAGTGCCGCCGAAGAAGCCATGATGCCGAGAAAGGGGCCGCCGTAATTGAGATCGTTCCCCAGGCTCTGGCCTTCGGCGCTTACAATATCGGCGCCCCAGGAACCGGGGCTTTTGAGGAGGCCCAGCATAATGGGGTCGGCGTGAACAATAAAAAGCCCGCCCGCCCTGTGTACCGCTTGGGCGACTTCCGACAGATCGGGGATGTTTCCGAAAAAGTCGGGGTAACAGGCGACAAGGGCGGCAAGGCCAGTCCCCGAAGCGGCTTCGGCGGGGCTTCCGCTGTACGATTCAACCTCGCAGTCACGGGCGGCAAGGTAAGTGTCAAGCACCGCCCGGTATTCGGGATGTATGCCCGAAGGAAGCAGCACGCGCCGTTTTGACGTGTCGCTTTTCAGCGCCATGAGCACCGCCTCGGCGAGGGCCGCCGCGCCGTCGTAGTGTCCGGCGTTTGCCACTTCCATGCCGGTGAGACCGGCTATCAGGCTTTGATATTCAAAAATAGCCTGGAGGGTGCCCTGGCTTACTTCGCTCTGGTAGGGCGTATAGGCGGTAACATACTCGCCCCGCGAGGCAAGGCCGGCCACCGCCGAAGGCACAAAGTGGTTATACGCGCCGCCGCCGAGAAACCAGAGCCGGCTGTCGGCATCGGCGTTTTGTCCTGCAAGGGACTCAAGTTCCCGCAGCGTTTCCGCCTCGCTCAAGCCGTCGTCAAGTTTAAGTGAAGGGAAACGGAATTCCTCTGGAATTTCCCTGAACAGTTCCTCAAGGGAACGCATGCCCAGGAAGCGGAGCATCGCTTCTGTCTGGGAGGCGGTAGTTGGAATGTAGGGCACGATTATTCCTCCGGGGCGGTTTTTTTGTAGTCCCCGGCGGAGAGGAGGCTGTCCCATTCGGCGTCGTCTGAGGGGGTAATCCTGACAATCCATCCCGCGCCGTAGCAGTCCTTGTTGATAAGATCAGGCTCTTCGGCGAGCTTCTCGTTCACCTGGGTAATGGTTCCGGAAAGGGGAAGGTAAATATCGCTGGCCGCCTTTACCGATTCAACCACGCCGAAGGTGTCCTTTGCCTTGAATGAAGAACCAACCTTGGGAAGGTCCACAAAGACTATATCCCCAAGGCTGTGCTGGGCGTGATCGGAAATACCCACGCTCACCGTGTCGCCGTCTTTGCGGGCCCACTCGTGGGTTTCCGCGTACCGGGCTTTGCTGTCTAGTTTCATACAGATCTCCTATATACGGGTATATACAACGGACGTTTGATGACCGTCCCTTCTTTCGCGCCGCCCCGTATAGAAACGGCGAGGACGGTTCCGGTCTTTGCGTATTCCGGCGGAACAAAGGCGTTGGCCGAATAGGTTCCCGGCGTGGGGCAGAACATGCCCGCCGCGCAGAAGCCGATGTCTTCTCCTTCAGGGCTTAAAACCCTGTAGCCTTCCCGCGGAACGCCGCCTTTCACATTGATGGTTACGAGTTTTCTCTTTAGGCCCTGTTCCTTCTGGGCAAGGAGGCTTGCCCTGCCGGTAAATTCTTTTTCAAAATCGCAGGCCCAGGAAAGGAGCGCCTCAAGGGGGGTAATATCGGGGCCTATCTCATGGCCGTGAAGGGGCATGCCCGCCTCAAAGCGCAGCGAGTCCCTGGCGGCAAGCCCCACGGGGCCTGCCTCAAGGCCCAGCCTTTTCGCTTCGGCAAAGAGGAATTCCCAGAGTTCCCGCGCCTTGTCAGCGGCGTAAAAAAGCTCCGCGCCGTCCTCGCCGGTATAGCCGGTACGGCCCATGCGCACCGGAAGCCCCATGATCCGTGTCATGGTCATGGATGAACGGGGGATGGACGAGAGCGCGGCGCCCGATACGCTGTCAAGGAGTTTTACAGCCAGGGGACCCTGAACGGAAATCATGTACACCGCGCCGGAAACATCCTCAAGGCTCAGCCCCGCCGGAAGGCGCTCCCTGAACCACGCGTAGTCGGCATCGCGGTTTCCCGCGTTGACCACGACAAACCAGCCGTCTTCGGCTTCGTCTTTGTTCATGCGGTATATAAAAAGATCGTCAATGACGCCGCCTGACTCATTGAGAAGCAGGGCGTACCGGGCTTCGCCTTCCTTCATATCCAGAATGCGGCTGGATACCAGGGAAGAAAGGGCTTCTCCCGCCCCCTTCCCCCGGATGATAAACTGTCCCATGTGATCTATGTCGAAGAACCCCGCGCCGCGCCGGCACAGACGGTGCTCTTCCACAGCGCCGGAAGGGTACTGTATAGGCATTTCAAAACCGGCAAAAGGGGCAAAACGGGCGCCGGCGGCCTCATGCCAGGGCTTGAGCAGCGTTGTTTTCATTATTTCAATATAGGGGAAAACCCTTACAGGGACAAGGGAGGCGGAACAGCCCGGCCTTGAGTATTCCCCTGCTTGGGTATATGATTGAAAAAGGTTAAACGTATTTGACCCTCCCGGCGCGCCTTCAGGCGGCCCGGAATCTTGTTGTGTAAGTTGGTTTTTATGGTAAAGAGATGTTGTATCGCGGCGCTGCTGTCCGCCACCCTGCTTATTGCCTGTAACGCGCAGAATGCTTCCACCGGCGCCGCGCCGGGAGGGGGCGACGAAAATACCAGTTATGCCTTTGGTTTTGTCATAGGCTCCGACCTCAGGCAGCTTGGGCTGGAATTTGATTATGACGCGTTTACCAGGGGTTTTAAGGATTCTGTTGAAGACCTCAACAAGGAGCTCTCCATGGAAGAAGCCATAGCGACCATACAGCAGGCTTTTACCGACGCGAGCAGGGCAAAGGAAAGCGCCTTTTTTGCCGAAAACGGGCAAAAGGAAGGGGTCATCACCACGGCCAGCGGCCTGCAGTATGAGGTAGTTACCGAGGGAAGCGGCGTGAAACCCGGCGCCGAGGATACGGTTTCCGTTAATTATGAGGGAACCCTTGTGGACGGAACGGTTTTTGACAGTTCCTATACGCGGGGAGAACCGGCCGAATTCCCCCTGAACATGGTTATCCCCGGCTGGTCAGAGGGGCTCATGCTGATGAGCGTGGGCAGCACCTACAGGCTGTATATTCCTTCGGACCTCGCCTACGGTCCCCAGGGCAGCCCCGGCGCCATACCTCCCTACGCCACCCTGATTTTTGACGTGGAACTGCTTTCGATAAAGCCCCAAGAGGCCCCGTAAGGCAGTAGGCGCGTTCCCCGGCGCCTATCGCAGTGCCAGATAGGCGTCAACAATATCCAGGAGCGAATTCTCCTCTACTTTTACAATGTCCTTTTCCCGCGCGTAGCTTTCACTTGAGTCTGAGGCATGGGCCGTATTGACCATGACATTGCTGCCGAATTCGCGGCGTACCGTTCCTCCGGGCGCCTTGAGCGGGTCTGTCGGGCCGAGGACATCCCGTATTTTCTGTACGGCGTTTTCCCCTTCATACACGAGAATCATGCATTTTACCATGCCGGGACTCTTGATGTGTTCAAGAGGATGGTTTTTGGGATTGCAGCCCGACATGAACTGTATTATCTGGTGGAACTGGTCCCGCGCGTATTCAACGCCGAAACTTTCGGCAAGCATTTTCTCCACCGGCTCGCCGAGAACAAGGTGGAATTCCCTTTCCAGAATTTCCCGGGCCTTTTTCCCGAAGAGGGGGGCAAGTTTTGAAGTAAGGGCGTCTTCGACAGGGCCGTAAAAATCCAGGGCCTCGGCCAGGGAAAAGCGATGGACCTTGATGCCTATGATGCGCAGGCCTGTCCTTGAAAACATGTCGATAATGGTTCCGGGTTTTGAGGACGCGTAGGTCCAGTTGTCGGGCTTTATGATAACCAGGGTCCTCTGGATTTTAAGGGAATCGGGATAGGCCATATTTTCAACAAGATTATTTTGCCCTTTAAGAAAGCGGGCAAAGAGCTTTAGATCCCCGTCGGCCTCGGCCTGGTTCCGGGGGGTCATCACCGCCGGTTCAAAATGGGTCATGCGCTCAGGGTCATCGGCGGCGGTGATAAGGTCCGCATAGGTATCCCGTATGGTTTCGCCGGTTATTGACTCAACACTCTGGTGCTCAGGGTATATATGGCCGACAATTTCCGCGAGTTTTTCGCAGGGGTTTTCCCCCCTGAAAAGCAGCAGCAATGTCCTGTGCCTTCTGCCTTCGGAAGGTTTAAGGCGGCGTTCCACATAATCGGCCAGGAGGGTAACTTCCCCCTCGCGGTTTTGTTCCCGCAGCCTGTCCGCGTAGCTCCTGACAAGGGTCTCGTCAGGGGCTATCATCTGCGCCCCCACCAGTTCCAGGTCCAGGCGGGAAAGCAGCCGGGACACGACTCCTCCGGTACGGCTCTTTGCCACAGTATACGGGGTTACAAGTACATACGATAAAGTCTGTTCCATAGTACCAGCAGTATAGATTCCCCGCCCCGGACTGGCAATAGGCCGGTAATGCGGTACCTTCCCTTTCATGCAACTTAGCGGTAAATATTCGTTGCCTGGCCTAAAGCCGAGATTTCAAATTTGAAGGTTTGAAAGCGCTTCTGCTTATGAAAACAAAGAGCATAAGGGGGAGAACCGACGACGCGCCGTAGAGTATGAAGAGGTTTTTCCAGCCCGCTTCTTCGATGATAAAACCGGCGAGTATATTGCCTATGAAGGTGGGCAGCCCCGTACCCAGGGACAGATATACGGTCATGCCCAGGGCCCGCTTGTCCGGCGGGACATTGACGCTTACAAAGGCCACGGCGGCGTTATGGAAAATTCCGTAGGAGGCGAAGTGGAGAAGCTGGCCCGCTACGACACCGCCGGGGCCGGGGAAAACAGCGTAGAGCAGCATCCGTATGCCGGTGCACAGGGCGCCAAAGGCAAGGAGGGGCAGGGACCCGAAACGGAGTATGAGGCGCCTGGCAAGAAACATAATGGGAATTTCGGTAATGGCCGCCAGGGAAAATATAATGCCCACGGCGTTCCATTGCAGCGCCTCGGTAACATAGAGGCCGAGAAAATTGACCGGCGCGTAATTAAAGCGGCTCAGGGCTATCATGATGATGCCCAGGACGAAGACCTGGCTCCACCGTTTCCCAAAACTCCGGGCGGCGCCTTTAGCGGCGGCGGCTTTTGCCGGCGAGAGCTTACCCGCGCTCTGCTCCGGGTCCCCCCGGTCCCGGAAGTCCGCGTCATTGAAAACGGCCGCGGTCACGCCAAGGCAGATGACGCCGCCTATGATTGTCCACACCCCGATATTGAACGCGCTGTCAGGGTAGAAAAAGGGAGTTACCTGATAGAACAGCATGGCGAGCACATACGCTATGGAACCGCTAACCCGTATCCTGCCGTAATTCCCGCCGGGTCCCACATAGATGGTTGTTATGGCGTCAAGCAGGGGCTGGTAGGAACGGAGGCCGATGGCAATGATGATGATAAAAACAGCGCTTACCAGGGGATTGCGGATCAGAACCAGGGGCATGACAGGCAGGACCGTAAGAAGCACGGAAATAACCAGGGGCCGTTTATACATTCCCCATTTGTCCGCCAGGGACCCTATGATAAGGGGCCCGGCAATACCCGCCCCGTCAAAAAGCCCCATGAGAAGACCCACGGCGACAGGCGTATACCCCAGGCCGCGGATTAAAATGGGGAGATAGGGATACAGAATGGCGTACATAACGAAGTAGACTATATTGAGCAGTCCCAAAACCATACGTGTATTGTAATTGCTTCCCCAAAGGAATACCAGAGAGGCGGATATACCGCGATACCCGCCGCCCTTCAGTTGACGCTCTTTGAATTTATGGAATATATTGAAATATGTTCTGTTTTTGAAATTATAATGCGGGGATAGAACCACGGGATCAGGGCCGGGATAGTCCGTCGAATGTTATTCGATCAAAACTCTGGGCCGGAGGTTTTTTAGTATATCCTGTCCCAGGAGGGAATTAAGATGAAAAAAACCATTATGCTTTCCGTTGTATTTGCCGTCCTTGTCTGTGTCCAGGGCTTTTCCCAAAACTGGATAGTCGGCGGCGAGGTCGGTTTATCCTTTGGATCGACAAAGCGCGGCGGGACAACCAGTACCAGCAGCTTTACCTTGAGTCCGATGGTAGGATATGTCATTAGCGACAAGATCGATGTAGGCGGCAGGCTGATACTTGAAAGAAGGGATATCGGTATTACCGATTCGACAGAGTTTGGCCTGGCGGCCTGGGGTCGCTACCACCTCCTCAGCCTGGGCAGTCTCGAACTGAGGGCCCTGGGTGATATAGGTTTTAGCAATACATCTTATAGTAGCGGTTCTGATGAAAAAAAATTCTGGATAGCCGTGCTTCCCAATTTTGAGTACCGTTTTACGGATCGTGTATCAATTTACACAAACATCGGACTCGTAAAATTTGAGCGTTCATGGCGCAACAGCAACTACAGCGATACGGATTTCAGCCTCGGCGTATCAACTAAAGATATCAGCATCGGCTTCTTCCTCCGTTTCTAATGAGAGCCTGTCCGCAAAGCAAGCGGCTTTGCGGACAGATACCGGCAGGTTGATAGGACTGTTTACGCTTTTTTGTCCTGGTGGGACAAACCGGGCCAGTAGGCGGTTCGGGGTTCCGGCTGACTAGGTTATTCCGCTTCGATCCATTCTCACGTCGTAAGCACCGGAACGTTATGTGACATGTTTTATCAAGTTCTTTCGTTAAAAATATTGATAATTATCCCAATATTCTTTAGGTGTTACAATTTTTGTTTTTTTGTATTGTGAAAATATAAAATCATTCGTATTCCCTGTTATTAAAAAATCGGCAGAACAAATATCCGCAAGTTCTAATAGTATATTATCTTTTACAAAAGAAATTATATTCAATTTTACCACAGTAATAAATTTTTTTGATTTTAGCGTGATTGCTGTAAGTAACGTTTCTGCTCGAATTAGAAAATCTTTATATATAGAAAATTTTGGACGGTGTA
>JAISDF010000055.1 GCA_031265025.1 Spirochaetaceae bacterium | reverse complement strand
GACTGCTATTTCCCTTCCCTGTCCTCCCGTACCGTGGTGTACAAGGGCATGCTCATGTCCGGCCAGCTCAGGCGCTATTATCCCGAACTCGGCGATCCCCTTGTAAAGACCGCCGTGGCCCTGGTTCATTCCCGTTTTTCAACCAATACCTTTCCCGCGTGGCCCCTGGCCCAGCCCTTCCGCATGCTTGCGCATAACGGAGAGATAAACACCATCAAGGGAAACCGTTTCTGGATGGCCGCGCGGGAGGCCCTCTTTGCCCATCCCCGCTTCGGCAAGCACCTGAAAGAAATTTTCCCCGTGCTGGAAAGCGGGGCCAGCGATTCGGCAAGCCTGGACAATGCCCTGGAACTCTTGGTAATGGCGGGCCGCAGCCTTCCCCACGCCCTGATGATGCTCATCCCCGAATCGTGGAACGACCGCAATCCCATACCGCCTGAGCTCAAGGCCTTCTATGAATACCACGCCTGCATGATGGAGCCCTGGGACGGGCCCGCGGCCCTGGTGTTCTGCGACGGCCGTTATGTGGGCGGAACCCTTGACCGGAACGGCCTCAGGCCTTCCCGTTATACGCTAACCAGGGACGACCTTATTGTCATGGCCTCCGAGACAGGGGTTCAGGATTTTGCCGCCGGGGATGTGGTCAGCAAGGGCCGGCTCCTTCCGGGCAAGCTCCTCCTTGTTGATTTGGAACAGGGCCGCATCATTCCCGATGACGAGGTCAAAGGGACAATCTGTAAACTCAGGCCCTATGGCGAGTGGGTGCGGAACAATACCCTGTGCCTCACGCAGGACCTTGAGTCTGTCCCCGATACGCCCGCCGACCTGTCCGTCCGGCCCGGCGCGTCCGTTTCTTTTATGGAAAAGGCCCTGGGCTATACCAGGGAAGACAGGGATACCCTGCTCCTTTCCATGGCCGCCTCGGGACAGGAGCCGACCAGTTCCATGGGGACCGATACGCCCCTGGCGGTATTTTCCGACAAGAGCCAGCGGGTCTATGCCTACTTCAAACAGGTCTTCGCCCAGGTAACCAATCCTCCCATAGACTCAATACGCGAGGACCTGGTGATGACCCTGACCAGTTTTATCGGTCCCCAGGCCAATCTTCTTGACGAAACGGAACAGCACTGTCGCCGCGTCAAGGTGCTCAACCCCATCATCACCGAAGAAGACATGGAGCGCCTTGTCTCCATGGACAGGGCCCTGGTTTTTGAAACCCTGGACGCCACCTTTGCTGTCAGCGGGGAATCCGCCGCCGCGGGGACAGACGCGGTTGACATAGATGCCGCTGGTACAGGCATCTCGGACACAGACGCCGCTGGCACAGACGCCTCGGACACAGACGCCGGCGGCAGTGTGGGAACGCGGCGGGCCGGGGCCCCGGCGCTTGAGGCGGGTCTTGACCGTCTGGTCGCCGCTTCACTTAAAGCCATTGATAAAGGCGCGTCGATTCTGGTGCTGTCCGACCGGGCGGCCCTTGATCCTGAAAGCGGCCGCGCCGCCATACCCGCGCTGCTTGCCGTTGGGGCGGTTCACCACGGCCTTATCAGAGCCGGAAAGCGCATGGACGCGTCTCTCATCACCGACTCCGCCGAGCCACGGGAAGTCATGCACTTCGCCCTGCTTTTCGGCTACGGCGCCGACCTGATCCTTCCCTACGGCGCTCTTGCCGCCATAGCGTCCATCTGCCGGAGCAGCGACGCGGGCAGGGCGGGGGATTATGCCCACGCCCGGAAAAATTACCTCAAGGGGCTTCAAAAGGCCATACTCAAGATTATGTCCAAAATGGGGACCAGCACCCTCAGGTCCTACCGGGGCGCGCAGATTTTCGAGGCTGTGGGCCTTGGGGAAAGCGTCATAGAAAAATGTTTCAGGGGAACCGTGAGCCGCATAGGCGGCGTTGGGTTTGCCGGTCTTGAAGAAGAAGTCCTTTCCCGGTACAGGGAGGCGAAAAAATTTTGGGAAGAGTCCCTGTCCCCGGAAGCGGCCAGTACCGGAGAACTTTCCGGCAATTACCTTCTTGCCGGAGACGGCCAGTACCGCTGGCGAAAAAAAGGCGAAAGGCACGCCTGGAATCCCGATACCATACGCCTTCTTCAATGGGCGGCCCGTTCGGGGGATTACGAAAAATTCAGGCAGTTTACCGAAGCCGCAAACACCCTCAACCGGAGCCCCCATGTGATACGGGGCCTTTTGGACTTCGCCGTTCCTGCTTCGTCAAAAGAGGGCCCGTCAGGGCCCGTTCCCCTTGAAGAAGTGGAAAGCGTTGAGGCAATCATGAAGCGCTTTACCACCGGGGCCATGTCCTTTGGTTCAATCTCAAGGGAAGCTCACGAGACCATAGCCGTGGCGATGAACTCCATCAACGGCAGGTCAAACTCGGGCGAGGGCGGCGAGGACCCGGAGCGTTTTGCCGTGCGGCCTGACGGAACCTGGCCGCGAAGCGCCATCAAGCAGGTGGCGTCGGGTCGTTTCGGCGTAACAAGCGAATACCTTGCCAACGCCGTTGAACTTCAAATTAAAATAGCCCAGGGCGCAAAACCCGGTGAGGGCGGACAGCTCCCCGGTCATAAGGTTGACGCGGTCATAGGGAGGACCAGACATTCCACGCCCGGCGTAACCCTGATAAGCCCGCCGCCGCATCATGATATTTATTCAATAGAAGATTTGGCCGAGCTTATCTTTGACCTTAAAAACGCCAATCCCAACGCCCGCGTCAGCGTCAAACTGGTGTCGGAAAGCGGCGTAGGTACAATCGCCGCCGGGGTTGCCAAGGCCCATGCCGACAATATTCTTATTTCGGGTTATGACGGCGGAACCGGGTCGAGTCCCCAAAGTTCCATACGCCATACAGGTCTGCCCTGGGAAATAGGCCTTTCAGAAACCCATCAGGTGCTGGTGCGCAACGGACTCCGGGGCAGAGTTACCCTCATGACCGACGGCCAGTTAAAAACAGGCCGCGACATTGTTATAGCCGGCATGCTGGGCGCCGAGGAATTCGGGTTTGGTACGGCGACGCTCATTGTTATGGGCTGTGTGATGATGCGCAAGTGCCACGAAAATACCTGCCCCATGGGAGTCGCCACCCAGGACCCGGAACTCCGCCGCCGCTTTGCGGGCAA
>JAISDF010000251.1 GCA_031265025.1 Spirochaetaceae bacterium | reverse complement strand
ATATCCGCCATCTGCGCAATCGGAGCCTTTGAGCCCTGGGCGTCTTCCACAAGTTTAATGATCTGGGCAAGGGCGGTATCGCTTCCGGTCTTTTCCGCCCTGAAGCGGATGACGCCGTTGCTGTTGATAGTCGCGGCATACACCTTGTCCCCGGCCTTTTTATCCACGGGCATGCTCTCCCCGGTAAGCATGGATTCATCAATGGCCGTATGCCCGTCAAGGATCTCCCCGTCAACAGGTATCTTGGCTCCCGGTTTCACCACAATAGTATCGCCGGGTATCACTTCATCTATGGGAATTTCTTTCTCAAGAGTTCCCCCGGAACCGTCATCAACGACAACAATCGCCGTTTTTGGGGCAAGGCCCATTAGTTTCTTGATCGCCGCGCTGGTACGCCCCTTGCTTACCGCTTCCAGTGTTTTACCCAGCAGTATCAGGGCGATAATCACCCCGGCTGTTTCAAAATAAAGGGACTCCACCGCGTTGAAATTGCCCAGGGCTATCTGATGCGTATTGTAGAGGCTGTAGAGCACCGCCGAGCTGGTCCCTATGGCAATAAGAGAATCCATGTTGGGACTCCGGTGCAGGAGATTTTTGAAACCGGCGGTATAAAACCTATAGCCGGCGATGATAACGGGAATGACCAGAGCCAGTTCAACAAGGGCGTATACCAGGGGAAAATCCATCGGCGACAGGGCCCGGGGAAAGGGCAGCGTAACCCATGTCATCATGGGAACCATGGCTATGTAAAGCAGGGCAAACCCAAAGGAGGCGGCGACAATAAATTTGGTCTTCAAAACCCTGATTTCTTTTTCCTTCCGCAGCTTGTCCTGGTCTACGGCGCCTTTTCCCGAAAGATCTATCGCCTCGTATCCGGCCTTTGCAATCGCCTCCTTAACGGCGGAAATCCTCAGCATCTGGGGATTGTAGATCACCGTGGCTTTTTCCGTGGCAAGATTCACCGAGGCGCTTTCTATACCCCCCAGTTTACGTATCGCCTTTTCAACACGCTGGGCGCAGGCGGCGCAGGTCATACCGCCTATGCCTAAAGTCTGGCTCTGCATTTAACGCTCCTTATAACTTAAGATTCAACTACGGCGCCAGCGGGCAAAAATAGCCTTCGCTTCTTTAAGAAATTCTTTCGAAATGGTAATGGCCGCGTCCGTTACGGTTTTATTCGCCGGAAATATGGGCACGGGATTACAGCCCCCGGAACGGACTTCCACCTGGCTCATGCGGAAACGGTTGCCGCAGTTCTGGCAGACCAGTACCGTCCCCTGCTGCCTGTAAAAACCCCTGCCTGAAGCATAACAGACCTGGCAGGTATTAAACGCCGTCCGTATGGTTCCGTCGGGGGCCCTCACCGCCAGCACTTCAAGACGGGTTCCTTCTATGTCTACCGGATAGAATACCGCGGTTTCCGTGATTTCGGAAACCCGGATAACCAGATCGCGGTCGGCGATGGGGGGCCTTACCGTGTTGGGCTGTATGTTCTGCGCGAAGGCAAAGGAGCCTCCAAGGACCATAAGGGATACCAGGACCCCGCGAAGACCGAAAAACCTTTTCATTCTTTTCTCCTTTTTGCGGACAGCATTTTTGCTGACAGTACAACCACGGCAATCGCGATGACCGGAATAATACAATGCCAATGAACCAGCAAGAATTCCATACCTTCCTCCCTTGGGGAACTGTTACCGCGCGCAGCAGCCGCCAGAGCCGCCGGCCGCCGCTTCAAAATAAGCGTCGGGGTATATCAATGTCTCAAAGACGGAAACCTCCGCCTTTACTTCTTCAATGTCCACGGCGTCCAAATCATCTACGGTTTTTACATACCCGTAGAACACATAGTCGCCGGTGGAAAAAGCAAAATCACCGCCGGGCAGCAGCCTGATCATGGTATTTCCCTGGCCTATATCAAGTTGCGTATAATAGGCCGGAAAGACGACGCGGCTGTTTCCCGGATCAAGCGAATCATTGTTGATGGTCCACAGAGCCGGGAGCCCGTTCCGCATCACAACTATCGAAGGCTCAAAGCCGCCGTCCCGGAGCTGTATCGTTACCGCCTGGTATCTTCCGTTCTCCCGCAATTCGGCCACAGCGACCCCGTCAACGGGGATGTTTACTCCCGCCGGAACAGGAGCGGTATCCGGTTCCTGTACAACGGCGGCGCTTTCCCCCTCGGCAAGCACCGTGATGGAACTCCTTATCATACCCATCCAGCAGGAATAGGGAAACCTGCCGGACTTGTCGGGGGTAAATTCAATGATGTTTTCCCCGGTCCTGAAACGGTATTCGATTCCGTATTCCCGTATGATCATGCGGTTGTTGCAGCCGTTAATGCTTCCCTGGGGCGCGTTAATTGTCCACCGAACCGGAATACCCTGCCGCACCGTGATCGCCGGATACCGCCCTCCGCTCAAATTTGAATTGACAATCTGGTAGCCGTTCTCGATTACCGGCGTAAAGGCTTCGCCTGTCAGCGGGGCAGAGGGACGCAGCGCCGCCATGATCCTTCCGGCGGGATCAAAGTTGATTCCGGAAAGGCCGAAGCCGTAGCTGAACATGCCCATGCCCATCACCGTTACAAGAACGGCCCCGAATCTCAGCACCATGCGGGTAAACTTCCGGCTGAGAACGCCGCTCAAGGCGCCTATACCGAACATAAGGGGCGCTGTCCCCGCGCTGAAAAGGAACATGGAGACGCCCCCGGCAACAGGGCTGCCTGTGGAAAGGGCGTATAACTGCATGGCCTGCAGGGGCCCGCAGGGCATGAGCCCATTGAGGAGGCCGACAAAAAAGGGACCCTTATTGACGGACTCATGTATCTTTTTCGTGAAAATTTTCGGCATACGCGGGGTAAAGCGCCGCAGGGCGCTTCCTACGGAACCCTGAAAAAGGCCGAGCATGTTGAGGCCCATGATCACCATAAA
>JAISDF010000092.1 GCA_031265025.1 Spirochaetaceae bacterium | reverse complement strand
TGAAAATGCTTTTTTTGTGCTAAATTTAGAATAAAAATCGTATTTAGAAATTTCTCCCCAAGAACTATCCTTAACAGTAAGAGTTTTTCGCTCTTGATTCATGCTAGAAACTAGGAGATGTAAAATGAAGAAAGTATTGGCGCCGGCCCTTGTGGTGATTCTGTGCGCTATGGCCTGTACCGGACAGGGAGACAAATCAGGCGGCAAGCCCAAAATCGGTGTGGCGATTTATAAATTCGACGACACCTTTATGTCCTATACCCGTAATGCCATCGAGGAGAACGGCAGGGGCAAGGCCGCGTTAGACGTTGTGGATTCCCAGAACGCCCAGCCTATCCAGAACGATCAGGTCGACGCGTTCCTTTCCAAGGAGATGAACGCCATTGCCGTCAACCCCGTGGACCGAACCGCGGCCGCGGCCATCATTGAGAGCGCCAAGGCAAAGAACACCCCGGTGGTTTTCTTTAACCGTGAGCCCCTTCCCGAAGACATGAGCCGCTGGGACAGGGTGTACTATGTAGGCGCCAAGGCCGAGGAATCAGGAACCATGCAGGGCGAAATTGTCGCCGAGTACTGGAAAGCCCATCCCGAGGCCGATAAAAACAGGGACGGCGTACTCCAGTACATCATGCTCAAGGGTGAACCAGGACACCAGGACGCCGAACTCCGCACCGAGTATTCCATCAAAGCCGTGCGGGCCGCGGGAATCAGGGTTGAACGGCTTGCCGAAGATACCGCCATGTGGGACAGGCCCAGGGCTGTAGAAAAGATGGATGCCTTCTATGCCCGTTTTGGCAACCGTATCGAAGTGGTATTCTGCAACAATGACGACATGGCCCTCGGCGCCATTGAGTCCCTCCGCAAGGCCGGATATTTTTCAAATAACAAATATCTTCCTGTAGTCGGCGTTGACGCCACCGCCCCCGCACTCCAGGCCCTTGCCGAAGGAACCCTCCTCGGCACAGTACTGAACGACGCCCAAAACCAGGGCAAGGCGACCTTTGACCTGGCCTATGCCCTTGCCTCAGGCGAGGGTCCTGACAGTACCGCCTGGCCCGTCACCAACGGCAAATATATCTGGGTTCCCTATCAAAAAGTTACCAAAGACAATTACAGGCAGTTTCAATAAACGGCTGTTCCGGGGCAGTCCCAAAACCTCGGGTTTTTGGACTGCCTTTCCCTGGCCGAAGCTGTCCGGGAAAGCCGCCGGTCCCGGGCAAAGCCCAGGGCTTTGCCCGGGACTTTGTCCATTAATAAAATAAAGAGGCTTATGTATGGATCAGGATGGTTTTATACTGCAAATACGGCATATCTCCAAATCCTTTCCCGGCGTAAAGGCCCTTGATGATATTTCCGTCAACATCAGGCCCGGTACGGTCCACGCCCTCATGGGAGAAAACGGCGCCGGTAAATCAACGCTGATGAAGTGCCTTTTCGGCATCTACGAACCTGATTCCGGTGAAATCATCCTGGACGGAAAGCCTGAGTATTTCAATAATTCCCGCCAGGCTCTTGACGCGGGGATTTCCATGATACACCAGGAACTCCTTCCCATACCGTACCGGAGCGTAATGGAAAACCTCTGGCTCGGCCGTTATCCGCGCCGGGGCGCGGGTCCTTTCAAATTTGTAGATCACAAGCGTATGTACCGGGACACGGTGGATCTTTTTGAGAAACTCAATATGGATATTGATCCAAGGGTATGGGTCATGGAGCTTTCGGTATCAAAAAAACAGTCCCTGGAAATCGCCAAGGCTGTTTCGTATAACGCGAAGGTAATCATCATGGATGAACCTACTTCATCGCTTACCGAGCATGAAGTATCCAGTCTTTTTGAAATCATCAGGCGGCTCAGGCAAGAAGGCGTCGCCGTCATATATATTTCCCACAAGATCGAAGAAATACTCAGCATATCAGACGAGGTTTCCATCCTGCGGGACGGCCGCCATGTGGGAACTTATGAGGCCGGAACATTGACAACGGACCTCATCATTAAATACATGGTGGGACGGGATCTCAGCAACCGTTTTCCTCCCAAGGACAATGTTCCCGGAGAGGTTTTGCTTAAGGTAGAATCTCTCACATCCCCGCAGAAAGGTTCTTTCAGGGACGTAAGTTTTTCGGTGCGCCGGGGAGAAATCCTCGGCATAGGGGGACTGGTCGGCGCGCAGCGCACCGAACTGGTTGAAGCCCTCTTTGGCCTCAGGTCCATAGAAAGCGGCCATATCTATATTGATAATCAGGAAGTAATCATCAAAAACCCCACCCAGGCCAAGGCCCACAAGATGGCCCTTCTTACCGAGGAAAGGAGGGCCACGGGAATTATTCCCATGCTTTCAATCAAGGCGAACATGCTTCTTGCCAATCTAAAGCGTTACATAGGCCCCCTGGGAATCATCAACGAAAAACAGGGCGAAGAGGATACCCAAAAAAATATCCGCGCCCTCCAGGTAAAGACGCCAAGCGCAAAAAACAAGATACGCGATCTTTCAGGCGGAAATCAGCAGAAGGTTCTCTTTGCCCGCTGGCTTCTCACCCAGCCTGAAATACTCATCCTCGATGAACCGACCAGGGGCGTAGATGTCAGCGCGAAATACGAAATCTATACAATCATCATTGATCTGGCCAAACAGGGCAAAAGCATCATCATGATTTCGTCTGAAATGCCGGAACTTTTGGGCATATCTGACCGCATCATGGTGATGTGCGCCGGAAGGGTAACCGGCATACTGGAAGGCCGGGAAGCGGACCAGGAACAAATCATGCGTCTCGCGGCGCAATTCATGTAATACGGAGTAATATCATGGAAGAATTACAGACCCGGAGATTCGGACTGAAAAATGTTACCGGCTTTATAGTCCAGTACGCCATATACTTTGTGTTTATCGTACTTGTACTGATAATCGCCATAAAGGAACCTTCGTTTCTTTCCATAAAGAACTTCCTCAACATACTCAATATGTCCGCCACGAGGATAATCATAGCTATGGGAATAGGCGGCATACTCATTACCGGCGGAGTTGACCTTTCGGCCGGAAGGCAGGTAGGACTGGCGGCGGTCTTTTCCGCCTCACTGCTTCAAACGACGGATTATACACGGCGTATGTATCCCAATCTTCCGGTGCTGCCCTTCATTATTCCCATACTGTTTGCCATGGCCGCCTGCGGTGTTTTTGGCTTTCTCAACGGGGCTTTCATCGCCAAGCTCAAGGTTCCGGCCTTTATAGCCACCCTCGGTTCCCAGGTTGCCGTATACGGAGTTACCTCCCTGTACTTTGACCGTCCCCCCTACGGGGCCCAGCCCATAGCCGGCTTTGATGACCGTTTCAGGATACTGGGTACAAATTCGGTGCGTTATGTGGAAGGCCACGGACTGGTCTTCGGCGCCGGGGACGGCCTTACCGGGGCGGTACACAAGTTTCCGATTAACTACATCATCATTATCGCCGCTGTTGTAACGGTTTTGGTGTATGTCCTCTACAACAAAACCACCTTTGGCAAAAATATCTACGCGATAGGGGGCAATGCCGAAGCGGCCCGGGTATCAGGGGTCAATGTGGGCAGAACGCTCATTCTCATGTATATCCTGGCGGCGGTACTCTACGGCCTGGGCGGAACCCTGGAAGCGGCCCGCACCGGCGGCGCCACAAACAACTACGGCAACGGCTATGAACTGGACGCCATAGCGGCCTGTGTTGTCGGCGGTGTTTCCAATCTGGGCGGCATAGGGACCGTTCCGGGCATAGTGATAGGTGTGCTTATCTTCTCGGTTATCAACTACGGCCTCACCTTTATCAATATGTCCCCTTACTGGCAGCAGATAGTTAAAGGCGCCATCATTGTCATCGCCGTGGCCCTGGACATACGCAAGTATCTGACCAAGCGCTAAGGGCGGATGCTGTCATATCGCGGGACGCCTTGAAAGCGCCTGTTTAAGAACTTCAATATCAGCCTCGGTTCCGGGACCCCCCGGAAGGAGTTCCTCATACACGGCATCAAGCTCAAAGGGCCTTCGGGCAACGTGTTCGGGATAGTGGGCGTCCGATGAGCTTATCCGGGGATATCCCAGGGTATCAATAGGCGCGCCGTCGCCTGTGGGCAGAAAAAACCGGGGCGGAATGCGGGTACATTCCACCGCGGCCCAGGGCCCTTTCACGATCACCCCAAACTGACTGGTCATGGAAAAGGCCGGCCTGTCCACATGGGCGGGAATGACAAGGCCGCCGTATTCTTGTGTCTTTGGGCCAAGGTCGTCTATACCTAAATCTATAGCGCTGGGAAGAAAGTACTCGACCTCGCCCTCGATGGTATCGTCTTCGTCCACATAGACCTGATCGCCTGTTTTTTCAGGATCATTGGGGAAGGGGGTAAGCAGGCTGTACACATATTCGCCGAACGCAAGCGCGGCCTCAAGGCGGGTAAAGAGGCACAGGGCGTGGATTTCTTCCCGGCTTGTCGCCTCAAGGCCGAACAGGGGAACTATGCCGAGCCTTGAGCAGTGCACGGCAAAGGCCGGGCAGTTGAGGGCCGAATTATGGTCGGTCAGGGCCAGTACCCTGACCCCCTTCTCTCCGGCGCGGGCGGCCAGTACTCCGGGGGAAAGATCCAGGGAACCGCAGGGAGACAGGCAGGAATGATTGTGCAGATCCGCCAGGAGGGGCATGGGAATATTCAGGCCTCCCCATGAAGCATGGCGTATAATCTGCCCGAGACGGTATACTGGTTTTCGCGTGTGCGGTACAGCGCTATGCCCTCCTCCCTGGCGGACTCGATCATGTCATCGGGAATGGGCCTGTAATTGCAGATAAAGATCACCGGCGTATTGACCAGCGTAGCGACGGCAACGGTGTTCTTGTGGGCCTGTATGGTAATGAGGGCGCCGCCTTCTTTGGCGTTTGCCATAACATCGGAAAGCAGATCCGACGTATAGGCTCCGCGTAACATGACATCCTCAAATTCATCCTGCACCGCTTCGGCGCCCAGGGCTTTTGCCGCTTCCCGTATGGTCATGGCTGCTCTCCCTCGGGACCGCGCCGGTATACCGTTGAGTGTACGGTGGTTCCCTTTCCTTTTGCCGACTCGATGGTAAATTCATCGGAAACCCTTTTGGTATTGGCAAGACCCATGCCCGCCCCGAAGCCCAGTGACCGTATCCACTCATTGGCGGTGGACCAGCCTTCCTGGAGGGCTACTTCAACATCGGCGATGCCCGGCCCGCTGTCCTGCGCGACAATGGTAATCTTGTCCGGGGCTATGGAACAGCTTATGGTTCCCCCCAGCGAGTGTACTACCTGGTTTATTTCAAGCTCATAACTGGCAATGGCGACGCGCCGTATTATCTTGGGATCGATATTCTTGGCTTTGAGGGCCTTCTTTATCTCCGTTGACGCGTGGCCCGCGAGTTCAAAATCATAACGGACCGTAGCGAACTGAAGATCGGTTACCCCGTCTATCGAAGACGCGGGGCTCTGGTGGGTTTTTTCAAGCCGGAGAACTTCCCGGTTCATCTCAACCAGGAGCGTCTTAATCACATCATTGGAAGTGAGTATGCCCACAAGTTCCTGGTTTTTATTCAGCACCGGAAAACGGCCGTAATGAAATTTATTGAGATAGCTGATGGCAAAGGAAAGGGGCATATCATCTTCCAGCACAATCACCTCCCTGGTCATGTGCTCCTGAACCAGCTCGTCAATATGCCCCTTGTCCAGGGCGATAACAATATCGTCGATGGATACTATACCCACAAGCCTGATTGTTTCGACAATGGGAACCCCCGTTATGTGATTTTCCCGCATCATGGCCTGTACATGCCGCAGGGTATCGCTCTTTTTGGCCGTAATGACCGCGCTGGTCATGACATCCTTGATTTTAAGGCGGTAAATCAGCTCCAGCACCACCGAGGGAGAATCCACAGTGCTGATGGGGATATCCTGATGAATCACGTTTGCGTCGCTCATGTTTATCCCCCCAATACGCAGCGTTCAATGAGATCTGCCACCCCGTCTTCATCATTGGTCTTTGGAGTAATCATGGACGCAAGTTCCTTTATCCGTTCTTCACCGTTGAGCATCGCCGCGGAACAGCCCGCCCACAGGATCATGGCCTCGTCGTTCATCGAATCCCCCACGGCAAGAACCTCATCCCGGCCGACGCCCAGCCTTTCGGCTATGCAGGCAAGGGCGCTGCCCTTGTCGGTGTTGGGCGCCTGGAGTTCGAGAAAATACGGCTTACTGGTAAACAGGGTTATTTCGTCCCCAAGGTAGGTCCGCAGTATGCTTTCAAGAGGCTTGAGCAGCATGGGGTCTCCGGGGATGAGCAGCTTTAGGCAGCCGGCGCCAAGCAGGGACTTAAAATTATCCGGTATGACCTGGCGGAGTCCGGTGAGTTTTTGGTCATAATCAGCGAATTCATTTGATTTGGAAACATAAATAGTATCGCCTTCATATATTTGAAGGGCGAAACCCTCGGCGTCGGCAAGCTCATAGGCCACGATTGCCGGCGCGGACGCAAGCCGCGTTTCGCGGATAACGTTTCCCGTATGGCTTTCCAGTATCAGCGCGCCGTTATTTGAAGCAAGGTATCCGGGGGTCTTATTCATCCCCAGGGCAAGGGAAAACTTTTCCATGGCGCTGGGGATGCGGCCCGATGCCAGAACTATGGTGATGCCCATTTCCTGGGCCTTCTTTACCGCGTTTTTCGTCCGGGAAGAAATCGTTAAATCGGAACGGAGCAGCGTATCATCCAGATCCAGGGCGATTATTTTGAATTTCCGCCGGGTATTCATATACACCTCCTTAGGGCACAGGTCCCATTAAACGGCCCAGGGCAACACAGGCTTCAAACAGGGAAAGCGGCGTAGACAGGAAACTTATATCCTGTTCCCGTGCCAGGGTCTTTACCGCGGCAAAGGGGGCTTTGTCGTTGACAAGAAGCACCCCCCTGGCGCCTACCATATCCGCGGTTCTCAGGATCTGTTCGGAATTAAGGGATGTAACCATGAGAAGGTTTTCATATTCCACCACCAGGACATCGCTCATAAGGTCCCCGGCAACCACATTTTGAAGATCCAGGTCATCAAAATCAGATCCCCTGTGTACTACATAAGCCGGTAGCTGTTCAACGATATCACCAAAGGTCATCTTCGCTCCCTTATTATTCCTCATCATTATAGAGGATAACTCCTTGTTCCAGGCTATTCAATAGCAAAATTTCGATGTATAGTAAGGTAGTATGGGACGAGTATACGTTTTTGTAAACCAAAAAGGAGGAGTGGGCAAAACCACCTCGGCCATAAACCTCGGCGCCTATATCGCGGAAGCGGGAAAATCAGTGCTTTTGGTGGATTTTGACTCCCAGGCCAATCTTTCGGGCGGCGTAGGGGTAGAAAGCGTCAAACCGGGGGTCTATGAACTCATCTCCGGGACCGCCTCCATTGACCAGGTCATACGGAAAACCGGCATACCCCGGCTTTCGGTAATCCCGGCCAGCATAGACCTTTCCGGGGCCGCCGTAGAGCTCATTGAACAGGAAGGGCGGGATTTTTTTCTGAAAAAGGCCCTGGAACCGGTACGGGACAGCTATGACTATATCCTTATTGACTGCCCTCCCTCTTTGGGGGTTCTTACCCTTAACGGCCTTGTGGCCGCCAACGCGGTATTCATCCCCATGCAGTGCGAATACTTTGCCATGGAAGGGCTCTCGCTGCTCATACAGACCGTTAAACGTATCCAGAAAAACCTCAATCCCGGCCTCCGTGTCGGCGGCATTTTCTTTACCATGTACGACCAGCGGACCAGACTGGCCCAGGAAGTAGTAAAACAAGTAACCGTGTATTTCAAGGACAGGGTATTCAGAACCATCATACCCCGGAACGTCAGGCTCTCCGAAGCGCCCTCCCACGGCATGGCCATATCCCAGTATGACCCGTCCAGTACCGGCGCCCAGAGCTACAGAAGCCTTGCCAAAGAGGTGATAGAACGTGGCGCCTAGGCACGGCCTGGGCAAGGGCCTTGACGCCCTTCTTCCCCTGGATGAAGGAACGGAGCAGCCCAAAGGGAACGAATTCCTCATTCCCCTGAACAAGCTCAGGGCCAATCCCGACCAGCCCAGGAACCGTTTTGAAGAAGAAGCCCTCAGGGAACTGGCCGATTCAATACGGGAACACGGGGTGCTGCAGCCCATCATAGCCGAAGATTCAGGCGACGGAACCTACCTCATCATCGCGGGCGAAAGACGGAGCCGGGCCGCGGCCATGGCCGGCCTTACGGAAATTCCGGCCCTCCTGAGAAAATATTCGGACAATAAGCGCCTTACCGTGGCGCTCATAGAAAACATCCAGAGGGAAAACCTCAACCCTGTGGAAGAAGCCAGGGCCTATAAAAAACTCATGGCCCTTACCGGCCTTTCCCAGGATGAACTGGCAGTCCAGGTCGGGAAAAACCGTTCCACCGTAGCCAACGCGCTGCGGCTTCTTAAACTGCCCGACAGCGTTCAAACTGCCCTGGAAGAAGGAAAACTCACTCCCGGACACGCCAGGGCCATACTTTCGGTAAATACCACCGGGGAACAAAAAAAACTTTTTGCCGAAATCATCGCCGGAGGACTCTCGGTACGGGAAAGCGAAAAACGGGCCGGGGAATATAACGCCGGACCCAAAAAGGAAGACCCGGCGAAAGCCGCCGCTCCCCGGAAACGGGACGGCGACCTGGAGGCCATGGAAGAGAAATTTATCAAAGCCCTTGGAACCAAAGTAGCCATTCAGGGAGACTTTAAGCGGGGAACGCTCCGCATTGATTATTATTCCATGGGTGATCTGGAACGGCTCTACGATATCATTATACGAAAGGAGTGAGCGGTTCCTTTACGCGCCGCTTCTCCTCCGCGTCAAGCAGAAGCTCCCAGTAACCCACATCAAGCCATTGGCCGAATTTATAGCCCACCTCATGGAACTGGCCGGCCTTTTTGAAACCGAACTTTTCGTGAAGCCCCACGCTCGCCTCGTTGGGCACGGTAATAATGGAAAGGAGAACACGTATCTCCATCTTCCGCGCGGCGTTGATAAGGTTTTCAAGCAGAGCCCTGCCTATGCCCCTGCCCTCACAGCCCGCCCTTATGTAGATTGAATCTTCGGCGGTGTAACGGTAGGCCGCGCGTTCATGGTAACGGTGCATATAGGCGTAGCCGAGAATTTCCCCGTTTTCTTCCCATACAATCCAGGGGTAGTTTTCGCCCACAGTCCGTATACGGGCGGCCATATCCCGTGCGGAAAGCGGTATCTCTTCAAAAGTAGCAGGCGAATTTTTGACGTAATAGTTGTAGATGAAAACTATTGCCCCGGCGTCTTCAAGGCTCACCGTCCGTATCATGGCATACCCCCTGTAAAATCCGTAGCACGATCATAAAAAAATGACAAGACTCCCGTATGCCATGACAAACGCGGCTCTATAGGGTATATTCTGCCTGTGACTGTAAATCCGCGTTTTCAGCGTCTTGCCCTTCTCACCGGCATTGACGCGATAGAGGCCCTCGGCCGTACCAGGGTCATTGTCTTTGGCATAGGCGGCGTGGGAGGCTGGTGCGCCGAGGCCCTGGTCCGGTCGGGGCTGGGGCAGCTTGACATCGTAGACTCCGATACGGTCTGCGTTACCAATATTAACCGCCAGATTCAGGCCACCTCCGAAACCGTAGGGCTTTTCAAGACCGGGGTCCTTAAAAAGCGGCTGCTGGAGATTAACCCCCAGTGCCGGGTGCGGGACTTTGGCAGGGTGTTTTCGCGGGAGACCGCCGCCGGGTTTGATATTCCCCAGGCGGACTATGTTATCGACGCCATAGACAGCCTCACCAACAAGCTGGACCTTATTGAACTTGCCTCGGAAACAAACGCAACGCTTTTTTCTTCAATGGGCATGGCACAGAAACTTGATCCCA
>JAISDF010000061.1 GCA_031265025.1 Spirochaetaceae bacterium | reverse complement strand
CGCATGCTTGCTTCAATCAAACTGTCCCGGGAAAAAAACTGCTTTATCGCCAATACGGTCAAATGCAGGCCGCCCAATAACCGGGACCCCCTGCCCGAAGAAAGCGCCGCCTGCGAATCTTTTCTTGCCCGCCAGATAGGGCTGCTTAGGCCTTTGATCATACTCTGCGTGGGGCGTATTTCCGCCCAGACCCTGCTTAAAAGTTCCGAAGGTATAGGCAGGCTCAGGGGACATTTTGCCGAGTACCAGGGCATTCCCCTGCTTCCGACCTATCACCCCAGCGCCCTGCTCAGGGATGAAAGCCTTAAAAAACCCGCCTGGGAGGACCTCAAACTCCTCAGGGAAAAACTTTCGGACCTTGATACCGCCTATGCCGGGGAGTGCCGGCCCTGATGGGAGAGCATCTTCCCTACGCGGACCTCGTCTTTGACATACCCGTAGCCCAGGTATTTACCTACCTGAAAGATGACGAGGGAACGGCCGTTCCCGGAAAGAGGGTCATGGCGCCTTTTGGCAGCAGGGACATGACCGGCTATGTTATCGGGGAACGGGACACCCTGCCGCCGTTCCTCGACGCCCGCAAGCTCAAAAAAATACGCAGGGTCATTGACAGGGAGCCGGTATACGGAAAGGACGAAATTGAACTTTCCCGCTGGGTTTCCGCTTATTACCTCTGCGGGCAGGGAGAGGCCCTGGCGGCAATGATACCGTCAGGAAGGAAAATCACCGCCGGGGAGCTTCCTGACGACGGGGAAGAATTCAGGGACACAAGCCCGGAACTTTCACCGGAACAGAAAACGGCGCTTGACGCCATACTGGAGCCTCAGGCGCAGGGGACGCCCGCTCACTTTTACCTCTACGGCATAACCGGCTCGGGCAAGACCGAAGTCTTTCTTAAAGCGGCCGAGGCCGTGCTGGGCCAGGGCAAATCGGTCATATACCTGGTTCCCGAAATCTCCCTTACCCATCAGACCGCCCTGTCCATAGAACGCCGTTTCGGCGCGGTTTCTTCCACCCTGCATTCGGGTATGAGCCCCAGCGCCAGGCTTGCCGAATGGACGCGGATACGCCGGGGAGAAGCGCGCATCGTCGTAGGCCCAAGGAGCGCCGTGTTCGCCCCGGCGTTCAACCTGGGCCTCATCATCATTGATGAAGAACATGATTCCTCCTACAAGTCGGGCAATACGCCCCGCTACCACGCCAGACAGGTAGCCATGCGCCGCGCAGCGGTTTCGGGGGCAAAGCTCGTCATGGGTTCGGCGACCCCTTCGGTGGAAGCCTGGAAACTCATGGAAGACGGCGCGATAAAAAAACTTTCCCTTACCCGGCGCCTTTCCGGCGGAAGCCTCCCCGAGATAATTCCCGTGAGCCTTGAGCGCAATCCGGGCTGCCTTACGCCCCTTCTTAAAGAAGAAATATACAAAACCGCCCGTATGGGGAGGCAGACCATACTCTTTTTGAACCGCCGGGGCTTTGCCTATTTTTACCACTGCCCTGCCTGCGGCTATGAACTAAGCTGCCGCCAGTGTTCCGTTTCCCTTACCTACTATAAAGGCCGGAACCGGGCCGTATGCCATTACTGCGGATATTCAACCGCGCCGCCCGAAAGCTGCCCCCAGTGCGGCTCCGTGGAGGCGGGTTTCAGCGGCTTCGGTACCGAGATGATAGAGGAAGAAGTGCGGAACACCTTCCCGGACCTGCGGATACTCAGGGCCGACGGCGATACATCGGGCCGGGGAAAAACCCTGAAAGACATACTCGAAAAATTCAAAAACAGGGAAATAGACATACTCCTGGGAACCCAGATGGTGGCCAAGGGCCTCAACTTTCCCGGAGTGCGCCTTGTGGGAGTGGTCCAGGCCGACACGGGACTCCACCTTCCCGACTTCAGGGCGGCGGAGAGGACCTTCGCGCTCCTCGTCCAGGTAGCCGGAAGGGCTGGAAGGTATTTCCCCGACGGCAAAGTCATTGTCCAGACCCTGCGGCCCAAAGACCCGACCATTACCAGGGCCTGCGCCATGGATGTCGAAGGCTTTTTCAGCGAGGAAATACGCCAGAGGGAAGCGCTGGGTTTTCCCCCGCACTCGCGGCTCATCCGCGTCACGTTCAGGTCAAAGGACCAGGCAAAGACCGAAAGGGAAGCGGAGAAAATGGCCGCCCTGCTGCGGCAGCTCGTTCCCAAAGACGGGGATATCCTGGGCCCCGCCGAATGTCCCATAGGCGTCATCGCGGGAAACCACCGCCGCCACATCATCATACGGGGCAAAACCATGGGCCCCCTCCACGGCGCGGTACGCACAGCGGCGGAACGCTTTGAGGCCGAACGGGACAGCAGGGTCTATATGGAACTGGACGTGGACCCGGTAAACCTTCTGTAAGAAGAATGCAAGATTGCGTTTTGCCTTACAGTATGCTATAGTTGCTGTATGTACGGCGAGCTTGCGTTTACATGGGATCAACGAAAGAATGAAGAAAATCTCAGAAAACACGGCTTTGATTTTGAAACGGCTCTGTTCGTATTTAAAGACCCAAATCTTGTTAAATTCCGCGATGAAAAGCATAGTGCGAATGAAGACAGATGGAACGTACTTGGGCTGGTAGGAACTGCTGTCTTGTTTGTAGTTG
>JAISDF010000021.1 GCA_031265025.1 Spirochaetaceae bacterium | reverse complement strand
CGGAGATAAGATCATCGTCGCCTTCAAGCAACGCTTCAACCGCAGCGGGAAGCCGGCAAAGTCCTTCCTCCGCCCTTCCTTCTTTCCGCGCATCAAACATTTTATCCCCCACCCGTCCGTTTCGGACAACTCTACTATAGCGATTTTCCGCATATATATAAAGCCCGCCTTGACATGGGGATGAAAAATAGAGGAATATTGTAAGGCGGCTTCAAAATATCATATCTTGAAATTGCCTCTATACCAAACAAAAAGGAAAAGCCATGAAAAAAGTCATTGTCTTCTGCGGAATTCTTTCGGCGGCCGTTCTTGCGGCCGGGGGTCTTGAGGCCCAGGAAAATACGGCCCTGGGTGTGATGCTCAACCACTACGCGGCGAGGAATTTTGCCGCCGGAGAAGTGGGCAGGGCCGATCTTGAGCGCATAATCCAGGCCGGCATACATTCTCCCAGCGCGGGCAACCGCCAGCCCTGGCGCTTTACGGTGGTCAGGACCCAGAGCCTCGCAAGCCGCATCGTGCCCAATATTACCGAGGGCAATGTGCTCATCGTCATTTCCGCCCCGGGCGACGGGAAAACCAACGGCAGGGAAATTCTTGACTGCGGCCTTGCCGCCGAGACCATGTACCTGGCCGCCCAGTCTCTGGGATTAGGTTCCCGTATCTATACCGGCCCCATTGACGCCGTCAACAGCCAGCTCAAAGCCGAACTGGGTCTGCCCCAGGGCCACAGCGCCGTGGTTCTGGTACGGGTCGGAAGACTCGCGCGGCAGGCCGACGCGGCGAGCGCGGCAAGCCCGCGGAGAGCCGCGGACGAAACAGTGGTCTATAAATAGGCATACCGCTTCCCCATAACATCAGTCCCGGAAAGGCGGCATCGTTTGCTTACCATACTCCGTTATCTTAAACCCTATGCCGCGAGAATGGCGGCGGGCCTGGCCATCAAGTTTTCAGGCTCGGTGATGGACCTGTTTCTTCCCCTGATACTGGCCCACATGATAGACCGGATAGTCCCCCTCAAAGACATATACGCGGTTCTCCTTTGGGGACTGCTCATGGCATTCTGTTCGCTTCTTGCCCTGGCGGGGAATGTCATCGCCAACCGCATGGCCTCTTCGGTGGCGCGTGACGCTACAAGGATCATACGTCATGATCTTTTTGAAAAAATTTCACTCTTGAGCTGCGCCCAGGTCAACCTCCTGGGTATCCCCTCGCTGGTTTCCCGGCTTTCATCCGATACCTATAACGTACACCGTATGCTGAGCAGCATGCAGCGCATGGGAGTCAGGGCGCCTATACTGCTTTTGGGCGGCATCCTGATGACACTGGTTCTTGAACCTTCTCTGGCCCTGATATTGATAGGAACCCTGCCGTTTACCTTTCTGGTGGTTTTTTTTGTTATACGCAATGGCATACCGCTTTTTACCGGACTCCAGGAAGCCGTAGACTCCATGGTGCGGGTGGTCAGGGAGAACGCCTCAGGCATACGCGTCATCAAGGCCCTCTCAAAAACCGAGTTTGAAAAAAAGCGTTTTGCCGAAACCAACGAGACCATGACCAGGCGGGAGTGGAAAGCCAATATAGTCATGGGCGTTACCAACCCGGCCATGTTCCTCTTCCTCAACATGGGTCTTGTGGCGGTGATTATCGCCGGGGCGTATCAGATAAGCCTGGGCAGAACCCAGAGCGGCGTCATACTTGCCTTTCTCACCTACTTTACCATTATATTGAACGCGACGCTGACCATTACCCGCATGTTCGTGATGTATTCCAGGGGAAGCGCGTCGGCGGGACGCATAGCCGGAGTACTGGCCCTGGGCGAAGATATGCCGGTCATTGCGGAGACAAAAAAAGGCCCTGATTATCATATCGTTTTTGAAAAGGTGCGTTTTGCCTATCCATCCCGGAAGGATCTCCTCACTGATATCAGCTTCAGCCTCAGGCGGGGAGAAAGCCTGGGTATACTCGGCGAAACCGGAAGCGGCAAATCATCCATACTGCAGCTCCTTCTTCGTTTCTATGATCCCGATGAAGGGGCTATATATATAGAAGGTAAAGATATACGAAGCATGCACCCCGATGAACTCTACCCCCGTTTCGGCGTAGCGTTTCAGCGGGATATTCTGTTCGCGCAAAGCATACGGGAAAATATCGCCTTTGGACGGGAACTCGACGATGATGAAATACTGCGCAGTCTCCGCCTTGCCAGGGCCGAAGATTTTGTCAACGCCCTTCCCCTGGGCATGGCCGCCCGGATTAACGCCAGGGGCATGAATCTTTCAGGCGGACAGCGTCAGCGGCTTCTCATCGCCAGGGCCCTCTCGCCTCCGGTAAAGGGCAAAGCGGAGCCCGATATACTCATCCTTGACGATTCCTCAAGCGCCCTTGATTACCGTACCGACGCGGAACTGCGGCACAGCCTGGATGAGCATTTCAGGAACACGACCAAAATCATCGTGGCCCAGAGAATAAGTTCCATAAAACATGCCGAACACATACTTGTGCTGGAAAAGGGCCGCATACTCGGCGCGGGCAGCCACGCCGAACTCCTTGAATCCTGCGCTCTCTACCGGGAAATCCACGATTCCCAGATGGGGGAGGCGTCTCATGCCTGAAAGGAACCTTGACAAACTGGGACTCAGGCAGCAGGGGCCGGGGCAGCCCGGCGCTCCCGTGTACAGCGGAACCGGAAAAAAATCCCGGCGAAGCATCATCAAAACCATGCTCAGGCTCTGGAATTACCTCAGAACCGACCGGGCGCTGATTGTGCTGATTATACTGCTTGCCGTCCTGAGCAACTGCCTTGCCCTCCTTGGCCCCCTGCTTTCAGGCAAGGCCATCGACGCCCTTGGAGGCGGCACGGTAAATTTCCGCATGGTGTTTCACTACTGCCGCTGGATGGCGTTCTTTTTCGCCGTCTCTTCAATCTTGAATTATATCCTTTCCGCGGGGATGATCTCGTTAAGCCA
>JAISDF010000109.1 GCA_031265025.1 Spirochaetaceae bacterium | reverse complement strand
TCGTTTATCGGACACTACAATATACTGCAGGCATCTGATTTTGGCGCCGCAAGCGGGCAGGATTTTGGCGGAGAGCATGTGGCGATACGGCCCGAAGTGATAAACGTCAGCGCCGCCGCGCAGGGCGCGCAGGACGGCGTGATACAGATTAAGGGAACCGTAAAGGGAAGCATACCCCACGGAAACATACTCCGTTATACGCTTGCCTGCGGCGCGGTGCAGCTTGACGCCGACGTTCTTTTTGACGCGTCCCGGCTTTTTGGGGAGAACCAGGACGTGTATCTTTCCATTCCCAGGGAACAGGTGCTGCCGCTGCAGTAGGCCCTTAACGCCGCACAGACGAATCCTAGCGGCGGCGGTTCCTGTTGAGGAGCACAAGCCGCAGAAGGTTTGCTATGGCGCTCAGGGCCGCGGCGACGTAGGTCAGTGCCGCGGCGGTAAGTACTTTTTTGACCCCGGCGAGTTCTTCCTCGCTCAAGACCCGGCCGGCCCTGAGTATGGCTATGGCCCGCGCTGAGGCGTTAAATTCAACCGGCAGGGTTATGAGGGTAAATCCCACGGCGGCGGTAAAAAGTATGATACCAAGATTGAAGAGCGCCGGTATGGAAACAACGAGTCCCAGTACGGCAAGAACCGGTCCCAGAGAGGAGCCAAGCCGGGCCGCCGGAACCAGGGCGCTTCGCAGGCCCAGGGGGGCGTAGCCTTTGGCATGCTGAATGGCGTGGCCCGTTTCATGGGCCGCTACGCCTACGGCGGCTATGGACGATTTGCCGTACACAGGCTCCGAAAGACGGAGTACCTTATGGGAAGGGTCGTAGTGGTCGGATAAGCTGCCCCGTACCGGTTCAATCTGAACATCGTTTATCTGGCTTTGCCGCATGAGTATACGCGCCGCCTCCGCCCCGGTAATGTTCCTTGAGTTGGCTATTTGTGAATATTTGGAAAAGGCCGATGAAACCATGCCCTGGGCAATGAGGGAAAAAATAAGGGCCGGAATCACAAGAATTATATAGTATTGATCAATAAACACGCTGTTCTCCTTATTCATGAATCCGGCGCGTACCGGAACGTCCCCGATTATAACCGGCCTTTGAAAAAACCGCTACCCTGAGCGGGAACGCCGCGCACATTCCGGTTTTCAGGGCCGCTCCCTGTTCTTCTCGGGGTAGAGGATGAGCCGGGCCGGGCCTCCCGGCATCAGGGCGGACGCCATATTCCTGAGAACCCCCACACTGACCCCGTCAAAAAGGGCCGGCCTCCTTTCAAGCTGATTCAGGGGCATGCCCAGCATGGAGAACTGGGCGTAGGCCCTGGCAAGGTAGAGGTTGTCCTCTACAAGCCGGCTCTGGTTCATTTTGAGGGCCGCTATGGTTTCTTCCAGTATCCTCCGGTCCACCCGCCCCGAGGCCACCGCCGAAACTTCGGCCTGTACCGCTTCGCTTAATTCTTCGGCCCGCAGGGGATCACAGTAGAAAGAAAGGGCCAGATAGAGTTCGCCCCTGGGTATGGGCGAAAGGTCGGCTTCCACGGAAATGGAATACACGCCCCCCAGGGATTCGCGTATTTTTTCGGTGAGGACTATGTCAAGATACTCATTCAACGCCAGGGCCGCGGCCGCCCCGGCGCCGGAATATTCCATGGGGCTGAACCAGACAAGGAACGCCGCGCTCTGATCTTCCCTGCCCTTGTAGAGCGCTTTTTCCGTTTTTCCGGGCCGCTCTATGTTCGGGTCCTCAAGATGTCTCCACGGCGCGGAGCCGGGAATGGACGCCAGATAGCTTTCTACATAGGAACGCAGCGCGTCAACATCAATATTGCCGGTAAAGACAAAGGTATAGCCGCCCGGATCAAGTGCCCTGGCGCTGAAATTTTTAATGTCGTCAAGGGAAATCGCGTCCAGGTCCTCCATTTCAAGGGGCCTAAAGTAGAGGTTGTTCCCATATATGAATTTTTGCAATTCGTCGGAAAAATAAAGCTGGGGATTTTCGTCTTTTTGGGCAAGGCTGGTACGGTACTGGTCCGTCATGACTGCGGCGGCGTCTTCGTCAACGCGGGGCTGGGTAAAGTTAAGATAGAGCAGCTCAAAGAAGGTTTTCAGGTCTCCCCTGGTGGAACGGCCCGTGAAGCTCCTGGTAAAACCGGAGATTCTGAAATTCAGGGAAATCTGTTTGTCCGCCAGGCGGCGTATCAGGCCGGTATAGGTATAGGGCCCCGCCCCCGACGCGCCAAGGAGTTCGGCGGCAAAACGGGCCGACGCGAATTCCCTTTCAGTGGTATCGGTGAGACCGCCCCTGGCAAGGGCATAGAAAGCTATCTCGTTGTTTTTGTTGCCGGTTTCCCTGACTATCACCCTGGCGCCGTTGCCCAGGGTCCAGATAAGGGTTCCGCTGGCCTCATCCACGGTTGAAGAAGTAATGATTCCGGGAACCGGGTCCTCGTCAAGGAGGCTTCCTTCCGAGGCCTCCGAAAGGGGCCTTTCGATTTTTTCTTTGGCGGCCGCCTCAACGATTTGCCGCACCGCATCGGGAGAAGGGAGCCGTTCGGTCTCGGGGGCCATGACAAACACACGAAGATCATTGGCCGCGAAAAAAGACCTGACATGCGCGGCGATTTCCGCTTCGCCTATATGGGGAAGAAGTTCCGTTATGGCCCGGTATTCCCATTCTATGCCGGGGGCCGGCGTTTCCTTGAGGAAGTGCGAGGTGAATTCGTTCACATAGTACATGGATTCCTGCCGGTCCCGCTCTGAGACAGAGTGTTCCAGATTTGAAAGAAGCGCGCGCTTTGCCCTGTCTATTTCGGCGGAAGAAAAACCGTAGCGGTTTATGGATTCCTTTTCCCGCAGCAGGGCCTTGAGGGTGGGCTCTATACCGCCGGTTTTCGCGCCGGCGGAAAACACAAAGAACCGCGATGACGCGCCAAAGGGCATGGTTCCGGCGCCGGCCGCGGTGTAGGGAGTTTCCGGCATGGCGACGTCTTCGTCAAAGCGGAAGGAAAGCATGGAGCTTATGAGATGGCCTATCAAGTCCTCCCTGTAGGCATACAGGTCTCCGGGAGGAGGACTTGGACTGAGTTTATAGTAGAGGCTGACCTGACCCGCAAAAAGTTCAGGATCAGTAACAATTTCTGCCTGAACGCGGTTTTTCTCCGCCGGGGGAAGATCGTAACGGGGATGGTCCAGGGGGTCCTGCCGCCGCTCTATGGTAAAATGGGACTCAAGGGAAGCCTCCAGCGCCGCGCCGTCAAAGTCCCCCACAAAGATGACGGCCATGGTGTCGCTCCGGTACCATGTATGGTAAAAATTTGCCAGCGTCTCCGCCGGGACAGTCCTGATTATTTCGGGAAGTCCTATGGGCCGCCTTTCCGCATAGGGAGAACCCTGAAAGAGCAGGGGCAGTATCCTTTCCCTGATACGGTCCATCGCGCCAAGACCCTGGCGGTATTCTTCGAGAATGACCGGCCTTTCCTCATCCACATCCTTGGAAGCGAAACTGATGGCGTGGGTCCAGTCGTCAAGTATCGCCAGGGCCTTGTCCGGTATGCGCCTGACGCCGTCCCGGTCTTCTTCCACCGGGACCTCTATGCCGAAGACCGTCTCGTCATAGGAGGTGTAGGCGTTTACCTCCGGCCCAAAACGCATGCCCAGGGT
>JAISDF010000091.1 GCA_031265025.1 Spirochaetaceae bacterium | reverse complement strand
GGCATGGAATTCATGCTGGGGTATAAAAAGGACATTCACGGCATGACAATCGCGTTTGACGTTACGCCGAAAATTTCTTTTCTGCCTGATATAAAATATGCCGCCACCGAATTCGTCCTCAGTTACGCCTGGCTCGATTTTTCTTTTGAGCTTGATATTATCGCCTATGAGGCCTTTAAGCCGATAACAATCAAGCCCGAATTAAAGTATGCCTGTTTTGACGGACGCTGGACCTATACCCTGGGCTTTGAATTTGCCGCCCTCAGGGAGGCCAGGTCTTTTTCGCCGTACATAGGGTTTGCCTATAATTTTTAGCGGTTATACCGCAGGAACAAGGGGTCAGTAATGACTGGAAGCAAAAAGCGCCATAATCGCGGACAAGGACATATCACCGTTCTTCTCTGCGTTGTGCTGTTTGCTTCCTGCGAAAACCCCATGGTAAATTATATTCTCGGCGAAAGGCCCGACACCTCTCCGGTGGCCCTCTGGAACGGGACCTGGTATTATTCCCTTCAGGATGCTGTTGACGCCGTTCCTCCCGGTTCTCCCGAACTGATTCAAATAAGACGGGATATTACAAGCGCGTCAACCATGGGGAGCGGTGGCATTGTTCTCGGGGGCAAAAATATCAGGCTTGAGCCCTATGTCCCTGACCGGCCGCGGATTACCATCAAGCGCTGGTCCTTAGGAGCCCCGGTTTTTTTGGTAGACTCCGGGTCATCCCTTGTTCTCGGAAACGGCATAACGATTAACGGCGCGGGACAGGTTGCCGCTTCGGCCCTTGTGGATCTGGCGCCGGGCGGGTCCTTTACCATGGAAGGCGGTTCTGTCGTAACCAGTGGCCGGAACAGCGGCCCCGGCGGCGGCGTATATATCGCCCCCGGCGGCAGTTTTACCATGAAGGACAGCGCCATAGTCAGCGATACCGATGTATACCTGGCGTATGACACGGCGCTGTCGGCCAGCGCAAAGATACATTTTACCGGTGCGCTTACGGCTTTTCCTTCCATAGCCCGCATTACCCCCGAAAACTACATTGACGGACTTGAAGTGCTTACCGGGGACAAGAGCTATGGGACAGCGGAGAATTACAAGCATCTTGATGTAACGCCTGACGCGCCGCCGGCCTGGGGAGGGCAGCTTCGCCACTGGAGGGTAAACAGCGCCGGATGCCTTGAGAATGTCATCGCCAGACGCATGGTGAACGGCGCATACGAATATTACACGAGCCTGTACAACGCGTTCACCTCATCCCCGAATCCGCCGTCTCCGGCAAACCCCTTTGATCCTCCCATACCAAGGTATATTGAACTTGTTTCGAATGTGGACCTTAGCGCGGTTACTGTAGTAGAGATGGGATATTATATTAACCTCTCCGTTCCCGCCGGGGCCGCATATACCATTAAACGCACCGCCGCCCTTGCTTCTAATCCTCTTATCCGCATACAGCAAAGCGCAAGCCTGACTCTCGGCGCCCCCGCCGGGTCCGCCCTGATTATTGACGGCGGCGCGAAATGGGACGGGGGCGGTAATCCGGCGGGAACCATTACGATAAGCAACAGCGGCGGTATAGCGGCAAGCGCTCCTCTCATAGAGGTTTCCGGGGCAAGCTATGCCTGGGCCGAACTGGTATTGAACGACCGCGTTTTTCTTCAAAATAATGACCACACTGCCGGAAGCGGGTCAAGGAACGGCGGCGCTGTTTTTGTTGAGCAGGGCAGCTTTAGCATGAACGGGGGAACCATAACGCATAACAGATGCGCCGGGTCAGGCGGCGGCATATATTTTGGCCCGAATTATGCCAATGATGCCGACCTTCCTCCTCCGCGAAACATACGGGGCGGCAGAATAAGCGAAAACCACGCGGAAAAAAGCGGCGGCGGCATTTCGCTTGCCCTGCCCTTTTCGGTTACCGATGTGGAAGTAAAAATGACGGGCGGGGAAATCACCGGCAACAGGGCTTCGGGACTGGATACAGACGCTTCCTCAGGTCTTACCGGTTTTGGCGGCGGCGTTTTTATCCCTGATGTTGGTACCCTGCGGATAAATAAATTTATTATGTCGGGCGGCAGAATCAGCGGCAACATAAGCGACAGCGGGCAGGGAAACGGCGTGGTGATGGACGGCGCGAATAATCCGTCTGAACTTTTTGAACTGAGCGGAGCCGCGTATATTGATTACAGCGACGATGTTCTTTTACATTATCTTGCCGGGAAACACTGTTATATAACGCTGAACGGCTCTTTGTCCGCGTCCCCGCTCAGGATACGCATCAATCTGGACAGCTATCCGGCCTCCGGTTTAAGCAGACAGGTCTTGTCCGGGACGATTTCGCCTAACCTATCGAAATTTGAAGTTGGCGCGGGCGCCCTCGGCTCTAACGGCTGGATCACCATACCGTAAAGCCTCAGGGCACATCCTGCGGTGCGCCCAGGTTTATAAAGAAGAACTGTACACGGCGGTTTCTCTGCGTGTCCCGCACATCCGCTCCCTGTCCGCCTGAGCCGAAAGTAGATATGCGGAGGGTGTCAATGCCGAGCTTGACCAGTTCGTTCTTGATGAATTCCGCCCTGGAGCGGGACAGGGGAATAAGCCTTGTTTCTTCTTCTTCTTTGGTCCCCAGTACCGGGTTCGCGTAACCGACAATGAGGAGCGTATAGCCGGGGCGCTGTGTGAGGAATTCGGTGATATTCCGCAGAACCTGTCTGTTGTGTTCCCCGGCGGCGCTTCCCTCTATCTCTCCGGCAAAGTCAACGGCATAGGGCCGGAAGAATATTTCAGGTATATACAAAAGATTGTTATCGGGAGTCTCTATGAAGTCGTCGCCAAACAACTCCTTGGGAGGAGTGAAACCTTCCTCTTGAACAGGCTCCGGTTCCGGCGTTTCTTTGGCAGGCTCTTCGGCGGGAGGCTCCACAGATGGAGGCTCTGCGGATAGAGGCTTCGGTATAAAACTGTAACCGAGAACCAGACCGGCGCCGAAACCTATGGGCCACCCAAAACGGACATAGGTCTCCGCATAGAACTGCTTTATGGGGAAACGTATGCCCGCGCTTCCTTCGGCCAGAACAGTATTGGCATACCGGTCATCCTCAAAGAGCCTCATATAACCGGCGCCCAACTGGACAAAAACATAGGGCCGGGTAAAAAGATAATAGCGGCCAAAGACCGACGCTTCGAGGGCCGATACATCATGAAAATCGGTCCCGTAATTTGTCTTTAAACCCGTGGTAATTCTGTCGGTAAAGCTGTAATCGGTGATCAGTCCTCCGTTAAAGCTCAAGCCTTTCCGTGTATTGGTGCTTACTTCACCCAAAATACCCCTGGAAATGGTTCCCTGTTCCTGACCGGGAAGCGAAAAAGCGGGAAAAGCCAGCAACAGTATGGTCAAGAGCGCCGTGGACCAGGAACACGGCCGGGCGCGTAAGTTACGGTGCCCTCCGTTGTACATCACTGTTACCTTATTTGGGCGGAATTGAAACGCGGAGATGACAGATAAGAACGCCGGTATTTTGTATATTCATACATTAAGTATAGGTCAAAAGAGCTATAATGGAAAGGAAATATCGGACTTGTTAATCCGTATAATAGAAAGCGCCCTGCCGCTGCGGCTGTCCAGTTCCGCCGCTATGCCCTGTATGGTTCCGCCGCCGTCC
>JAISDF010000053.1 GCA_031265025.1 Spirochaetaceae bacterium | reverse complement strand
ATAACGGGCCGGGGGCTTCACGCGGCCTTTGCCGCTGATATTCCCTATACGGTTACGGTCATCCCCATGAACGAGACCAATCTCAATGACCCGCAGAGGGTGTACGCGGTCTATGAGATTTTGCCTCAGGACGGGAGCCTTGTTTTTTCCCATGATTTTGGCGGCGAGGGCCGCTATGTCCTGCTTGTAGAGCCCAAAGACAGGAAACTGCCCCGGCCTCCCCGGCGGAAGCGCTGGCCCGCGTATCTGGAACCCCAGAGGCTGTATGTCTACGCCCTTGACGATGACCTGTTTCGTCTGCGTCCCTACCGGGGGGATATGCATGTTCACAGTTTCCGCTCCGACGGCAGGGAGTCGCCCGCGGTGGTGGTCTCGGAGTACCGCAAGGCGGGGTTTGATTTTCTGGCCATTACCGATCATGAACAGTACGGCCCTTCCCTTGAGGCCATTGACGCCTTTAAGGATGTTCCCATAGACCTTTGTCTTTTCCCCGGCGAGGAAGTGCATCCTCCTGAAGATAATACCCATTATGTGCATTTTGCCGGGAACCGCAGCGTCAACGATATATTCAGGAACGAAGAGGGCCGTTACGAGCGGGAGCTTGCCGAAATAACCAAAACCCTTGAGCTTCCCCAGGGCATTAACCGCCGGAAGTACGCTTCCTGCCTTTGGGTGTGCGAAGAAATTAAAAAGGCCGGCGGCATGTCCATCATGGTACATCCCCACTGGATACAGGATGACGCCTACCATGTGGACGAAAAAATGTGTATCTACATGCTCAAGAACGCCCCGTTTGACGCCTTTGAGCTGACCAGCGGCCAGACCCAGGAAGAGAACCAGATGCAGATCAGCCTCTGGCAGCAACTCCGTGCCGAAGGCCGTTCCGTGCCGGTTGTGGGTTCAAGCGATTCCCACAGTACCGAAGAACCGGTCACCTGGTTCAATGTTTCCAAAATGGCGGTTCTGGCGGAAGACTGCGGCAGGGACAGCATAATCAGGGCGGTGCGGAACAGGCAGGTTGTGGTTATGGAACAGTACTCAGGCGAGACCCTGCCCCGGCTTTACGGCGAATACCGTTACACCGCCTTTGCGCTTTTTCTCCTTGAGGAATATTTCCCCCTTCATGATGAACTGTGTTTTGAGGAAGGACGGCTCATGAAGGAATACGCTTCGGGCGCGGAAAGCGCGGCGTCCCTTCTCGCGGCGATGCGGGGACGCTGCGGAGAACTTATGGGGAAGTGCTGGGACGGAAGCTAGGCTATGGGTCAGGAACTGGTAAGCGTCGGTATTGATGTAGGCACCTCAACGACCCAGGTGATCTTCAGCCGCCTTGCCATGGAAGACGTGGCCGGTTATTTTTCGGTTCCCCAGGTCAACATTGTTTCCAAAGAAATTATTTACAAAGGACCCATACACGAAACCCCTCTTGAAAGTCCCGAAATTATTGACGCCGCTGCCTTGAGTTCCCTGATAAACGCCGACTTTGCCGAAGCCGGTTTTGCCGGGGGCGGGGTTGATACCGGCGCGGCGATTATCACCGGAGAATCCGCGCGTAAGGAGAATGCCCGTTCCGTGCTGGAGCATGTGAGCGGCCTGGCCGGGGATTTTGTGGTTTCTACCGCGGGGCCGGACCTTGAGGCCATTATCGCCGGTCAGGGCAGCGGCGCCGCATCGTGGTCCCAAAAAAACAACAGCCGCGCTGTCAATCTCGACATAGGCGGCGGTACGACCAATATCGCGGTTTTTGAAAACGGCGAGGCGTCGTCGTCAGGCGCTCTGGATATAGGGGGGCGTCTGGTGCGTATCTCTGGCGGAAAGATTCGGTCCCTGTCTCCCGCGGCCCTTGCTGTCGCGGAATGGAAGGGCTTGCGTCTTGAGGCCGGGGATGACGCCAATACAGGGACCCTCGGACGCCTCTGCGAGGCTATGGCCGAAATTCTCGATATGGCTATGGGGCTTAAAAAACGGGAGCCTGTTTTTGAAACCCTTCGCACTCCGGGTTCAGCATATTTTGAAATTCCCCCCAGGCCTGACGGGGTCTTTATTTCCGGCGGTGTTGCCGACGCGGTATATGAGGCGTCTGACGACCCCTTTGTCTACGGCGACATAGGACCGCTTTTGGGTAAGGCTCTCAGGCAGAGCGCCCTCTGCACCGCGCTTCGCCTCCTCCGGGGCAGCGAAACCATCAGGGCCACGGTGGTGGGCGCGGGGAGTTGTACGGTAAGCCTTTCGGGCAGCACCATTTTTTACCGGGGTGATGTATTCCCCAGGAAGAATGTACCGGCGCTGCGTCTCCGCCCCGCCGAGGAAGCGGCCTGTTACAGGGGCGAGGACGGCCCCCTTTCCGAACGGGCGGCCTGGTTTCTTTCCCAGCATGACAGCGATGATCTGGCCGTTTCCTTTGCCGGAATGAGGAACCCCGGTTACGCCGAACTCACTGCCGCGTCAGGCGTGTTTTCCCGCTGGGCCTCTTCCCTTAAACCCTCTTCGCCCCTTATTATTGTTACCGAGAGGGATATGGCAAAGGCTCTGGGCCAGATGATTGCCTCAAGACTTTCGGGAGAGCGGCCCCTGGCTGTGCTGGATTCCATACGGACCGGCGAACACAGTTACATTGATCTGGGCCGGCCGGTCATGGGCGGTGTTACGGTTCCCGTGGTAATCAAAACGCTGATTTTCGGGTAGGTTATGTATCAGGTCAAACTGCTTGGCGGGAGTTTCAGTTTTAAGGATGTCAAGGAAGTGCTGGCAAAGGCCAACGAGGAGAAATCCGGCGACATACTTGCCGGAGTCGCCGCGGAAAGCGCCCTTGAACGGGTAGCCGCTAAACAGGCCCTTGCCGAAATGCCCCTTCATGAACTCAGGGAAAATCCCGTTGTTCCCTATGAGGACGATGAGGTTACGCGGCTCAACCAGGACGGCCTCAACGAAACAAGTTACCACGCCGTTAAAGACTGGACTGTGGCCCGGCTCAGGGAATGGCTGTTAAGCGAAACAACCTGTGTCGAAGACATACGCCGGGTTTCCCGCGCGCTGTCGGCGGAGATGATAGCGGCGGTAACCAAACTCATGACCAACCTGGACCTTGTGTACGCCGCGTCGCGCATCAGGGTTCCCGCCCACTGCAATACCACCATAGGGCTCCGGGGCCGCCTGGCTACCAGGCTCCAGCCCAATCACACTACCGATGATGTTGAAGGAGTTACCGCCTCTGTCTTTGAGGGTTTAAGCTACGGCTGCGGCGACGCCCTCATCGGCCTTAACCCGGTAAACGATACGGCAGCCGGCGTTACCGGGATACTTCAGCGTTTTGACGAAATAAAGCGGCGTTTTGAGATTCCCACACAGATCTGCGTCCTGGGCCATATTACCACCCAGATTGAAGCGGTCAAGAAAGGCGCGCCCTGCGACATTATTTTTCAATCTATCGCGGGAAGCGAGAAGGGCAACGCCGCTTTCGGCTTCAGCTCCGAACATATACGGGAAGCAGCTTCCCTTCTTGCCCGGCAGGGCAGCGGAACCGGCCCCAATGTACTTTATTTTGAAACCGGCCAGGGTTCGGAACTTTCAAGTGAATCCCACTACGGCGCGGACCAGCTAACCATGGAAGCCCGCTGTTATGCCTTTGCCAGGGTCTTTGAGCCTTTCATGGTGAATACCGTAGTGGGCTTTATAGGCCCCGAATACCTCTATGACGGCCGGCAGGTAATACGGGCGGGCCTTGAGGATCATTTTATGGGCAAACTCTCCGGCCTCCCCATGGGCTGCGACTGCTGTTATACTAACCACATGATGGCCGAACAGAATGATCTTGAAAATCTTTCCATGCTGCTCGGCCAGGCCGGTGTCAACTATATCCTGGGGATTCCCACCACCGATGATGTGATGCTGAACTACCAGAGCAACGCCTATCATGATGTCCAGGCAATACGGGAAACCCTTGGCCTGCGGCCCATTGCCGAATTTGAAAGATGGCTTGAAAAAATGGGTATTATGGAAAACGGGAAACTTACCCCCAGGGCCGGAGATCCTACGATTTTCGGTTAGGTTGAAAGTGCTTATTACCAGCGCCGCGCGTTAATGCCCGGCTGTATTCGGCGGCTTGCGCCGCCTGTCAGGAGAAGGTATTGGTTTCAGGCGATATGATTGGGTCCATAGTGGCCGAGGTCATCGAAGAATATCTTGCCTCAAAAAAGTCCGGGCCTTCCGGCGCGGCCAAGCCTCCTGTCCCGGCCAGGCCCCTTGCTCCAGCCGAGCCTCCCGCTGCGGTCAAGCCTCCTGCCGCAGTCAAGCCTCCTGCCCCGGCAAAAATTCCCGCTATGGAGAAAGCCGCTCTGCCGGGGGACAGCCCCTATGCCGGAAAAATATCGCGGGAAGCGGCGCTCAAGATTCCCGCCGGGAGCCAGGCCGTCCCTGCCGGCGAGATACTGAGCCCGCCTGACACCAGGCCAAAGGAAGAGGGCATGGCCGCCGCCGCGGAGGGGCAGGCCTGGGCGGTACGGAACCCCGAACT
>JAISDF010000244.1 GCA_031265025.1 Spirochaetaceae bacterium | reverse complement strand
TCTTCCCTGGCCTCCTCAACCGTCAGCGTGATATAGCTGTTGACCGTGTTGCTGTCCCTTATGGCGCTGCCGTCCCAGCCGCCGCTCCGGAAACCGTTGCCCCAGGTATCGTCGTCGTCGCTGCCGGTGAAGACGCCGGTCTTGCCGTTCCACGCGCCTGCACCGGAAGGAACCCTGACAATAACGGTTTTGCCTTTAACAATGTAGAATATATTCATTCCCATAACGGGAACCGTATCGCCCAGGATGACGGTGAGAGTTTGGTCTCCGGTAAAGCCAAAGGCTATCGTGCCGACGCTTTCAACCTTGGGGAGGCTCAGTGTTTCCAGGGCGGTACAGTAGGAGAAGGCGGCATCGCCGACACTTATCGCCGCCGGGAGGCTCACCGTAGTCAGGGCGGTACAGCCGGAGAAGGCGCCATTTCCGATGCTTACTGCCGCCGGGAGGCTCAGTGTTTCAAGGGCGGTACAGTTTCCGAAGCTTATCGCGCCGACGCTTTCAACCTTGGGGAGGCTCACTGTTGCCAGAGAGGTACAGCCTTCAAAGGCCTGATTGCCGATAGTTATTGCTTCGGGGAAGTTCACCGTTTCAAGGGCGGTACAGCCGGTGAAGGCGGAGCCGAGAATGTTTTCCGCCACCGGGAGGCTCAGTGTGGTCAGAGCGGTACAGTTCTCGAAGGCTATCACGCCGATGTTTACCGCCGAGGTGAGATTCACCGTAGTCAGGGCGGTACAGTTCCAGAAAGCGCCATTGCGGATGTTTGTTGCCATGGGGAAGCTCAGCGTTTCAAGGGCGGTACAGTTTCTGAAGGCTATCGTACCGATGTTTTCCGCCGCCGGGAGGCTCACCGTAGTCAGGGCGGTACAGCCGGAGAAGGCGGAGGCGCCGACGTTTTCCACACTGGGGAGACTCAGTATTTCCAGGGCGGTACAACTCATGAAGGCGGAGGCCTCGATGCTTGCTGCCGAGGGAAGGCTCAGCGTTACCAGGGAGGTACAGCCCCAGAAGGCGTACTCGCCGACACTTGCCGCTTTGGGGAGACTCAGTATTTCCAGGGCGGTACAGTCGGTGAAGGCATGATCGCCGATGCTTTCCATCACTGGGAAGCTCAGCGTTTCAAGGGCGGTACAGTAGGCGAAGGCATACGCGCCGGCGCTTTCCACGTTTGCGCCGGTAACGCTTTTGAGACTGGTAAAGTACCGGAACGCTGAGTTATAGTAACCGGTGCTCGCCTTGATGCTTTTTGCCGCGTCGGGCAGGATGAGGGACACGATGTACCGTTTGCCGATGCTGGTCCTGCCAGGATCAAACTCCGTACCGTTCATGACGCAGTCGGAGAGGTCAAGGGCTACGTATCTGCCCTCGGCCTGTATCCAGGAGAGGAGCTGTGAAACCTCTGTGAGCTCACCGCTGATCTTTATGGGAACGGGGTTTTCAACGCTGCCGGGGCCGTGCGGGGGCGTCCGGTCCTCAGCGGGGCTGGCATAGGCCGCGAAAACAAGGGCGAAAAAGATAATGCCAAGAACGCGATACGTACTTTTCTTCATGCCGCTGACAGTATACCACAAGGGGCTGTTCTTACTCCACTAAATTAACTGATTTATTGGAACTTCTTGAACCACATCAGCATTTTCAAGAAGCTCCTTTTTTACGTTGTGCCCCAAAGTAAACAGGTATACAAAAACACCGTTGCGGCGGGCGGTTACATAATAAATGTATACTGAATTCTTATCCGGTCCACTCTCTATTTCCGCGTAGGGGCCTTCACCTCAGGGAGGCGATTTCGTCCCTGACCCGGTTCCGCACCACAAAGGGCATGTCGTCCCTGCCGAGGCTCATGAGGAGTTTGATGCCGGCGTCGCTGAGGGGCGGGCCGGAAAAGCGGCAGAGCGAGCCTATGGCGGCGGCCATAGAGAGGAGGAGGTAGTCATCCCGGGCGAGTCCCGGCGGAAAGCTGAGCTTGGCAAAGGCGGACAGGGCAAGGCCGTCGGGGTCAACGCCGATACGGCCTATGGCCGCGGCGGCGGCGGCTTTGACCGATGTGTCCCGGTCCCGGACAAAGACTTTTACCAGAAAGGGTATGGTTTCCCTGGACCCTATAAACGAAAGGAGGCGCAGGGCTTCGGCCCTGAAGACTGTCTGAACCGGGCTTTGTACGGACGCGCCGGACGCGCTGCCCCCTATTTCCATGAGAAAGGCCGTATATTCAGCCTCGTTGAGGCCCACTTCTCCTTTCCTTATATGGTCTTCAATCATGGTGAGGAGTTCCCGGACCAGATCTTCCTGGCCGAGAAAATAATCCCTGAGCGCTGAGTCTTGCGCGGGGCCGCCGAGGCCCGATGGGGGAGGGTCTCCCAGGCCGTAGCTTCCCTCGGGGATTGGGCCGTACAGGGATTGGGCCGTCCTGAGCACCCGTTCCTCAAGGCGGTAGGCGTAGAGTATCCAGTCGCTGCCTCCCGAATACAGTATGCCTTCGTCGCCGAAGGCCGGGCAGGAGGAAGCGCCTTTAAGACGGAGCAGCCAGAGCCTTCTGCCGTCCTCGGCAAAGCCCGACGCGCCCGAGGGGGAAATAACATAGACGCCCCGTTCATCATAGAGCATGGAAAGGTCTTTTTCCGCGCTTCCGCTTTCAAGATGGCTCTCGCCTGTCCACAGCTCGCTTTTTGTTTCGCCGTCAAGGAGACGGACGCTGCCGTCCGCAAGGACCAGGGCAAGGCGGGTTCCCCGGCTTACGGCGTCCAGCGGCGGCGAAGGCAGGCGGGCAAGGGTAACGGTTTCCCCGCTTCCCCTCCATTCAACCTTGCCGCTCTGAAAGACAAAGGCGAGGCCTGATTGTTTCGCCCCTCCGGTGATGAGTTCCAGGGGAACGGCGCGGATTGGTTTTTCATCAAGGGAATAGACCGAAAGTCCTCCTGAATGGGTGATGTTGTACACCGGAAAGACGCCGTCCTGTTGTTCAAGGCCCAGTATGACGCCGCCCCTGTTGTCGGGGAGGGGGCCGAAACTTATGGGGCTTTCAAAATCATGGGACCAGAGAAGATAAGCGGCGGCGGTATAACAGCGCAGGGATTCTCCGAGGGGCACAAAAAGCCGGCCGTCCCAGCCGCTAAGCGCGGGCGCCGAAAGGGGCGCGGGGAGGCGGACGCGCCACAGTTCCCGGCCCGAACGGTTTACCGCGGCAAAGACGCCGTTGGTGCCGCAGACATAGCTTGTGCCTTCCCTTGAACGGCTTATATGGGAACCAAGGCGGCCCCCGGCGGCATAACTCCAGAGGAAGGTCCCCCGGCGGCTGTAGGACTTGAGGGTTCCCCCGTCGCAGACCATCACCACGGACTCGGCCTGGGCCGCCGGCCTTCCCAGGACCGAAGCGCCCAGGGCCTGCCTCCAGAGGGGCGGGATGGAGGCTTCCTGGGCGAAAAGCGCCGCGTCCCGGAGCAGGGCGGCAAGCAGGACCAAAACCAGACGCCGTTTTTTCATGGCGCTTCCTTTCTCCGGGTAAAAAGGGCAAGGCATTCTATATGGGCGGTCTGGGGGTAGAAGTCATAGGCCTTGAGGGAACTAAGGCTGTATGTTTTGGCAAGCAGTTTCGCGTCCCTGGCCAGGGTGGCGGGGTTGCAGGACACATAGGCAAGGAGGGGAGGGCCCCGCTCCGAAAGGAATTCCGAAAGAGCCCCAGAAAGGCCGGCGCGGGGCGGGTCAAGCACCATGAAGCCGTACTGCTCCCGGCAGCGGGAAGCCCACGTGTAATCCGCGAGGGGAAAGAAGCGCGCTCCTTTCCCGGCGTTTTCAGAAGCCAGGGCCAGGGCTTCTTTGTTTTCCTCGACAAGGTCTACCCTGGCAAACATATCCCCGAGAAAGGCCGCGAAGGTTCCCACACCGGCAAAAACATCGGCGGCGGGCAGTTTTGTATCGGCCTTTCCGGCAGCCTCAAGGATATCCTGTATGAGAAGTTCAAGGAGGCAGTCGTTGGCCTGGAAAAAACAGGCCGCGTCAAGGGCCAGGCGCTTTCCGGCTATGGTAACGGCGCCCCGGCTTTGCTGCCCTTCGGCAAGAAAGGCGTCGCGCCGGGAATATACGGCGAAGTGTTTCTTGCCTGCCGGGACTTTAAGGCTTTTGTCCCGCAGGGCCTTCCGTATGCCTTTGTCGGCAACAGGGCAGTCCTCAAGGGCCACAACAGCGCCGCTCCGGCGTTCCTTGAAGCCGGGGACAGGGGCCGCGTTCCCCTTCAATACAGCGTGAAACTTCATTCTGTTACGGTATTCCAGGGGCGCGCTTCTGACCAGGGAAAGGTCCCCGGCCCAGGCAAGCCCTCCTATACGGGAAAGCGCGTCCCGGAGCATATTTTTTTTCTCCTCAAGCTGGGCCTCATACACGATATGCTGGAGGCCGCAGCCGCCGCAGCGTCCGTACAGGGCGCAGACCGGTGCGGTCCGGCGCGGCGAGGCTTCCAGAACCTTGACAAGCTCGGCCCGGCCCCATCTGCCCCTGGTTTCGGTAACGCGGCCCTGTACCAGGTCGCCGGGGGCGCAAAAATCCATAAAAAAAGCCATTCCTCCAAGGCGCAGCACCCCGGCCCCTCCGGCCGCGAGGCTTTCGACCCGTGCGCTGAAGCTATACCCTGTTTCCATCCTTGGGGGACTATAGCATTATTGAATGAATTATAGTATAGGGAGTACAATAATGCCATGGAAGCGACAACACTCAGGGTGATTCAGGATGATGGGGCGGATCTGTTTGTCCGGCGATGGATGCCCCAGGAAACACCCCGGGCAATTTTACAACTTGTCCATGGCATGGCCGAACATTCCCTGCGCTATGAGGCCCTGGCCGCCGCGCTCTGCGAAAGGGGCATTGAGGTCTGGGCCGCCGATCAGCGGGGCCACGGCAGGACCGCCGATACCTCGGTCAACAGCCCTTCCAAGGGAGGGCTCCTCGGCCACTGCGCCGACCGGGGCGGGTTTTTCAGGGTAGTATCCGATGTGGACCGCGTTTTTGACGAGATAGGGGCCCTTCACGGGGATAAGCCCGTCTTTTTGCTGGGACATTCCTGGGGTTCCTTTATATCCCAGGCTTATATTGAACGCAGGGGCGCGAGGCTTTCAGGCTGCGCGCTTTCGGGAACCAGGGGGCCCGGCGGTCTCAGGCCCGCGCTGGGCGCTTTGGCGCTGGGCCTTATCGCCCTGTCAGGCGGAAGCAGGCGGCGGTCGAAACTGGCCCGGTCCCTGGTTGACGGCGCTTTTAACCGGCCTTTCAGACCCAACAGGACCCCCTTTGACTGGCTGTCCCGGGACGAGAAGGTTGTGGACGCCTATGCCGCCGATCCCCTCTGCGGTAAGCTGTGCAGCGTTGGTTTTTACCGGGACATGCTCGGCGGCCTCGGTGAAATTCACCGGGATGAGGCTTTGGCGGGTATTCCCGGAAAGCTGCCCGTGTATATTTTCTGCGGCTCGGCGGACCCTGTGGGCGATATGGGGGTAAGCCCCACGGCCCTGGTCGAGGCGTATAAAAAACACGGTATAAGCGATCTTGAATATGTACTGTATCCTGACGCCAGGCATGAGCCCCTTAACGAAACAAACAGCGAAGAAGTAAGGGCCAATCTTGCCGCCTGGCTGGAACGGCATTTGTGAGGCTTTTGTGCGTTACCGGTATGTAAAGCGGGCCGACGGAAAAACCGTCAAAACAGCCCTTGTGTACACCGCGGATGAACACCACATCAATCCCGAAAGTGTGGACAAGGACGCGGTGTATATAGTGAGATGCCTCCAGGCCCAGGGGCATGAAAGCTATATAGTGGGCGGCGCCGTGCGGGACCTGATGATGGGAAAGGTCCCCAAGGATTTCGACATAGTTACCGACGCGAGCCCTTCAAAAATAAAAAAGGTATTCCGCAACTCCCGCATCATAGGCCGGCGCTTCCGCCTTGTCCATGTGTATTTCGGCCCCAAGATATTTGAAGTTTCCACGTTCCGTTCCCTTAAAGACGGTCCGACGAGCAATACCTACGGCACCATAGAAGAAGACGTGCTCCGCAGGGATTTTACGGTCAACGCCTTTTTTTACGATCCCCTGAAAGAACTGGTGGTTGATTATGTGGGCGGGATGAAGGACATCAGGGCAAGGCGCATCAGGCCCATAATTCCCCTGGACCTTATTTTTAAGGATGATCCGGTGCGCATGATACGGGCGGCAAAATACGGCGCCGCCACAGGCTGCGCCCTGCCCCTGACCCTGCGCTGGAAAATAAAAAAAGAAGCCCCCCTCCTTAAAAACGTGTCCCCCTCACGGCTCGGCGAGGAAATCAACAAGATCATCACGTCGCCCCATGCTTCGGATATTGTAAAAAAACTCGACAGCCTGGGGCTTTACGGGTATTTGCAGCCCAGGGCGGCGGAACTTTTCAGGACCAGGCCGCTTTTCAGGGAACAGTACCTGAAAGGTCTTGAGGCCCACGGCCCCGAGCGCCTTCCCGGAGAAGCCCTTTCCTCTCTTGTACGGGATTATCTTGAAATCACCCTTGACTGGGAAAGCGCCGGGCCCGAATCCTTTAAGGAGGCTCTTACCGCCGCCCGGAGCTTTGTGCTACCCATGAATCCCCCCAGGGCCGGGATGGAACTGGCCGTGCGTCTCATTTTCCGGGAACACGGCATCACCGTGCGGAAATACCGGCTCCAGAACGAAGCAGAGGGAAGACGGCGCGGAAGGCGCAGGGGCCCCGGAAGGAACAAGGCGCCGGAATGAGAGCCGGCGTTACGGGGGACCGGCGGCGAGTTTTCCGCCTGAGTCTACATGGTAGTCCCCGTTGTTGGGCGTTACACCAAATTTGGCGAAGATGTTTGTATCGCTTACCTTGTCCAGGACTACAAGCACCGGATTGGTGAAATAGTCCGCCGGCGTTATGACCGCCGCGGGATACGGCCGGATAAGCGGCCCCGTGACGGTGATGTATTTTCCCCCGCCCAGCTTTACGCCGCTTTCTACCAGGGCGTTTTCCTTCATGGAGAAAACAGCGCCGCCTGAAAAGTTTACGCCGTTACCGCTGCTCTGGACGCCTATGTGCGCGTCTCCGCCCATGGTGAATGTTCCGCTGTCGATAAATACCCCGTTGGTCTTGTTCGCGGAGATTTCGCCCTGTGTCATAAGAAACTCCGCCTTTCCCACATATACGCCGCCGTTGTCATTGGATTTTATAAACCCGCCTGTCATGGTGAATTTGCCTGTGTTGATATACACGCCTTTGGTTTTATTGCCGCGAATTTCCGCCTGTCCGCCCAGGGTGAGCTCTCCGCTGTCTATCCATATACTTCCGTCGCCGAAAGGATTGTTGCTCTCATTCGCTTCGATTATTCCGCCCGTTATGTTTACGGTCCCGTTATCCGCGTATATACCGCTGCCGGATGAAGCCTTGTTTCCCGTTATGGTTCCTCCCGACATAGCGAGGACCAGCATATTCGAGCTGCTGAAAAGGGAGATACCGCCTCCCAATGGATTCCCGGAGAGTGTATTGATGTTGTTTTTGATAGTTACCCCGTTTTCTATTTTGAGCAGGGCATCCTGTACGCTGATCAGCGCCTCGCCGGCGGTCTTTCCCGCGCCGTCAAGGATCAGGTTCCCCTGACCGCCTGAGAGTTTGAGAACCGCCCCCGGCTTTACCCGTATGAGGCTGTCAAAGGGAGAAGTGCCGCCCCTGACAATCTTTTTTTCCGGGCCAAAGGGAACGATGGTAATGTTTTTTCCGCCGGGAACATCGACTGTCTCGCTTGCGTCTGCCATGATAATATCGGCGAGTATATACACCGTGTCTTCTTGCGCCGCGTTGTTAAGGGCCGTCTGCAGGCTGTCGTATTCAGCGTTGCTGGAAGCGAGCCGCACGGTCCCGCCCGTACTGAGGTAGCCGCCGCTGTTGACGCTGTATGTTTTTCCGCCTGACTGGGTAACGGCGAACTTAGGCGCTTCCGACGCGAGGTCCGGGGCAGAAGCCGCTGCAATCAGGCAGGTGGCAGGCGGCGGGACATCGTACATTTCAGGGGTCAGGACCGCCGCGGGAAATGTCCCGGTCAGCTTGCGGTCAACGGTAACGCGGCTTCCGCTCCTGAGGTACACATCGTTATCCGGGGCGATGAGCGCGCTGTCGGCCATTGAAAACTCCGAGGCGTTTGAGTCCATATACACGCCGGGGCCCCTGGCTGCTCTGTTGCCGCTTATGGTTCCGCCTGACATTTTGAAGCTGCCGCCCGGCGCTATGTATACGCCGCCGCCTGAGCCCGCCTGGTTGCCGCGTATATCTCCCCCGTTCATGATGAAGGTTCCGCTTATCTTTACGCCGCCGCCCGCCGCGGCGTTTGACTTATTGTCAAGCAGCGCGGCGTCCTTGTTCAATGTCAGTGTTCCGCCCGCCTCAACGGTTACAAATCCCGCGCCCGCCGACGGACTTCCCCTGAGGGAAAGTTTCCCCGCGTTTTCGTTCTTTCCCAGGACGAGCTCTCCTCCTGCCTTCACCAGGAAGAACGGATCTATAAGGGATCTTTCCCTGTTGATGCTCTGGTCCGTCCGGCCCGCGGCGAGGATGATGGTTTTGTTTTCTATCTCGATGGGCGGCGCGGGATACGGAGCGTCGCTCAGGGTGTTAAAAGTCGTTTCTATCGTAATGACGGTGGTCCCGCCCGAAGGCGCCGCCAGTACGGCGTTCCTGAGCTGCTGAAAATTCGTGATTCCCCCTTGGGCCACCTGCGCCGGGAAAAATTCCGTGCGGCCGTTAAGCGGAAGATTGTATAATTCACAGCTCCCCTGAACAAGCAGCAAGAGGACCAATGCCCTGCCGGGGAAACGTTTTAGTATCTTCATGTCCAGTATAAACATATTAGCGGAACGCGGTGTTTTTCCATGTATGAGCCGTTCCGGCACATCAAGTTCCAAACAAATTCCTTCATGCTTTTTTTACACCGTACTTTTTGAAAAATCATTATGCGTGCGTTACGTTTAAGGCATGGATGTACGCCGGGTACGGTTTCCTATCGGGGCGAAACTCGTGACGATTATTTCATCGTTTCTTGTTCTTTCTTTAGGAGCCATCGCTGTTCTTGTTTCGATACTGGTAAGCGCCGATGTGCGGATCAGCGCCGAGGACCATAATTTTACCCTGAACAAACGCCTCGCGTCGGGTGTGGATGCTTTCTTTGGAACGGTATTGTCCAATACCCGCACCTTTCTGAATCTTGGCTCCGCCTTTGGAAGCCCGGATGACGCGGCGGCTTTTTTCTTTGAAAAAAATCCGTATATCGCCGCTGTTCTGGCGGAAAACGCGGCGGTGTTTATCAACCCTGATTTCCCTTTTCCTCAGGGAGCGGCGTTTTCAGATGCGGCGTTTCAGGAAGCGGCGGAGGCGTATCTGGAAAGGGCCTTCGGGGAGACCTTTGTCATTAACGGCGGCCCGCGTTTCGGCGTTCCCCTGCTGATCATGTTCTTCCCCCGGTCCGCTCAAGGCGCCGCCGCTGTTTTTTTTGACGGGAAAAAACCGCTGCGTGATTCCGGCTCCGAAAACACCGGGAACCGCAGCTTCCTGATTAACGAAAGCGGCGATGTTCTTGCGCATGACGAAAGCGGCCTCGCGGAGGCCCGCGATCTTTCAGGCCGGGGCCTGATAAAAATCGCCCTGGAACGGGGGGACAGGAATTTTCAAACTGTGTATACCGACAACGGGACGGAATATTTCGGGGCCTATCAAAGGCTTGCCGGGACCGGCACGGTGCTTGTTACCAGGATAGCCTCCGGCGCGGTTTTCAGCGGCATAAGCGCCGTCATCAGGCGCAATATTCTGGTCAGCGCCGTTGTATTGGCCCTGTCGATACTGTTCATCATTCTTTTTTCGGGAACCATAAGCAGGCCCATCAAGGCCCTCGCGGCGGCTTCCGCGTCCATAGAGGAAGGCAATTACCGTATCTCGCTCAATCACCGGAGCCGGGACGAGATCGGGCTTCTTACCCGTACCTTTATCGGCATGGGGCACAGCCTTGAGAACTTCGAGAAGTTCACCAACAAGACGATAGTGCGCCTTGCCAGGCAGGGAGCGCTGACCCGCACGGGAACGGCAAGGACCGTGGCCGTAAGTTTCATCATGATCCGTGATTTCGGAGAACTTGCCGGGCATTTCGACGCGCCGGAACTGGTCTCTTTTGTCAATTCTTTTCTTTCCCGCATAGTGCCCTGTATCACCGGTACCGGAGGAATAGTGGATAAATTCCTTACCCAGAACGGCGTTGTGGTGATGGCCGTCTGGGGCGGGACCGGACAGGACGGCCAACCCGGGCGGCATGCCCTTGCCTGCGTGCGTTCAGCCCTGATGGCGCGCGCCGTTATATGCAACTGGAACGCCGAACGGGCGGCCCGTTACCGGAGAAAAAACATAACGGAACACACATTTTCACCGGTTAAAATGGGCTGCGGAATCAATACAGGCGAGGTTATAGCCGGCCAGATGGGTTCCGAGGAAAGGATGGAATATACGGTCATAGGCGATACTGTAAACCTTGCGTCCCGCATGGAGGGGCCCAATGATCTTTTTGATACGGACATTCTGATTACCGAAAATACCCAGGACCTTATCGGCTCCTGCCTTGTGTCGGAAGAAATGGGCAGCCTTGAAGTCAAGGGAAAGGAAAAGCCCCTCAGGGTTTTTTCCGTGGTGAACATGAAAGACAGGGGCGAAGCCGAAAAGATTATCGCAGGTCTTGACGTGCTGCGGCATGCCAATCCCCTGATAAGCAGGCGCTGCGCCGGACCCCTGGGACCGGAGACCATGGCGGAAGTCAGAAAGGGATGGCTGCTTTGAAAAAAGACGGACGCGGCGCGGCGCGGTACAAAGGCGTTTCCCCCGGAGCCTTGCCTGGGCCTGACGCGTTGTCCCCGGGAGAAACGGACCGCCGGAGGGTAGGCTTTTCCATAGGCGCGAAACTTGTCAGCATGATAACGGGCGTTTTGTTCTTTTCACTGGGATTGATAAGCGCCCTGGTGTGGTTTCTGGTTTATACCGACACCAGGAAGACCGCCGCTGAGAATAACCTCAGCATCAACCGTCACGCGGCTTCGGCGGCCGAGGCAATGCTTGATTCGGTGAAGGCCAACGGCCTTCTGTTCTCCCGCGCCGGGGGAAACGCGGATACAGGCCGTTTGTTTTTCGGCGACAACAGGAACATAGCCGCCTTTATAGTTGAAGGAGGGGGCGGGGGCCTTTCCCGCGCCGCTTCTCCCCGGCCTGTTCTGGTGAACGATGATTTTTTCGCCTCCCATGAGCTTGACGCGGCGCTGGCCGGACAGTACGCCGCCCAGGTCTTTCCCCGTCTTGATAACGGGCCTGAACTTTTCAACGCCGCTCCTTTTTTCAGCGGCGTTCCCCTGCTGTGCCTCCGTCTTTCCCAGGCCGGACAGGCCGGGGATGTTTATCGGGGCGCCGTTCTCTTTTCGCCTGAGGCTCTCCTTGATTCCTACGGAACAGGGGCGAATACTTCTTTCCTGATAAATGACTCAGGCGCCGTTCTTATTCATCCTGACAGGGAACTGATACGAAAGGAAGTAAACATGGGCGGCGAGCCCATGATACGGGAACTTCTCGACGGCGGAATAAAACAGCAGAGGACCATGTACCGGGGTAAAGACGGGCGGAGCTTTTTTGCCGCTTCCGAAAAAATCGCCGGGGGCAAGGCCTTTGTTATCACCACCATAGACAGCGATATCGTGTTTGAAGGCATAAACACCACCACAAGGCGCAATCTTTACCTTTCCCTGGGGAGCTGGTTTTTGGGGGTTCTCTTTATATGGTTTTTTTCCCGGTCCATAAGCGGTACCCTTGAAATGCTGAGGGAAGCCGCCGAGGCGATAGAGGACGGGCAGTACCATCTTGAGCTTGAGGCGAAAAACCATGACGAGACAGGCCTCCTTACCGAGAGCATGATCAGCATGAGCCATGTCCTTATAAATTTTGAAAAGTTTACCAACAAAACCATAGCCGTACTGGCCAGAAAGGGCCGCCTCGAAACAGGGGGAACAGACAGGAACGCCACGATTTTCTTTTCGGACATACGTTCCTTTACCGCCATTTCGGAAAAGCTGCGCCCGGAGGAGGTTGTCGAATTCCTCAACGACTACATGGACCGTATGGTCGCCTGCATACTCATCACCGGAGGGGTCATCGACAAATTCATAGGCGACGCGGTAATGGCCCACTGGGGCGCGGTTGAGACGCCGGGACAGGACTTCTCCCCTGACCTGAACACCCAGGAACAGCATGCCCTGGGCGGCGTGCGCGCGGCGCTTCTCATGCGGGCTTCTTTGCGGAGCTTTAACGAGGGAAGGGGCGGAGAAAAAAAGCCGGTGATACGGATAGGCTGCGCCCTTAACAGCGGCCATGTTGTCGCCGGTCAGATAGGTTCGGAAGAAAAGATTGAATATACGGTTATAGGAGACGCGGTAAGCCTGGCCGACAGGGCGGAGGGCTTTAACAAAACCTTCGGCACCGAAATTCTCATTACCGAAAATACCTGGCGTCTTGCCGGAAAATACCTTGTGACCAGTGAAATGCCGGCTGTCCCCGATAAAGGCCGTATGGTGCGCATGTTCGCGGTCATCAATATGAAGGACAGCGCGGAGAGCGCGAGGCTCATGGAAGATTTGGGGAAGATACCCAAGATGAATCCCGCCCTTGCCGGGCTCTGTATAGGACCCGAAGGGCCGGGGAGCCTTGCGGAACTCAGGTCCCTGCTCGGCATACCGGTTCCCGGACCTGACGCGTTCGGGGACGGCTGGACGGAAAAAAAATACCGGCTTTCAGACGAGGAAGGCGGAGAAGGAAACGGGGAATGAAAAAGCGACGCCGTATCGCCGATGTGGTCATGGTAATCGTCTGTCTTTCCGGCTCCTTTGTTTCCGGCTTTCTTTTCTGGCGCGACCTTAACCGGACCCTGACCAAGAATTCTGAAACTCCCGTGGGAATCATAAGCTACAAACACAACGGCGCCCAGCGCCGTTTTGGGGAAAGGCTTGCCTGGGGTTCGGTGCAGAGGGATTCTCCGGTTTACAACGGCGACCTGATACGGACCGCCGATCTGTCCGACGCGGTTATTACCTTTGATAATGACGTAGAGGTAAGCCTTTCGGAAAACAGTCTCATACAGGCTTTCTATGATCCCGATACGGGCGCCATGCTTGAACTTTCAGGCGGCAATATCTCTGTTGACGCCGGGGACAAGGGTATGGTCGTCAGTTCCGGGGGAAAGCTCCTGACCATCAACGCCGGCAGTT
>JAISDF010000197.1 GCA_031265025.1 Spirochaetaceae bacterium | reverse complement strand
TTCTGTCCTCCTGAAAGCTTTACCCCCCGTTCTCCCACGAGGCTGCTGTACCCGTCCTTCATGGCGGTAATATCGTCGTGGATTTCGGCCCTCCTCGCGGCTTCGATGATTGCTTCCATTGGGGCGTCAACGCGGCCATAGGCTATATTGTCCCTGATGGTTCCGGCAAACAAAAACACGTCCTGCTGGACGATGCCTATGTTGCGCCTTAAGGATTCGAGGGTAAGGTCCCGTATATCAACGCCGTCTATGGTGATGGCGCCTTCCTGTATTTCGTAGAAGCGGGGGAGGAGGTGGCAGAGGGTGGTCTTGCCGCCGCCCGAAGGTCCCACCAGGGCCACGGTGGTTCCGGCCGGTATGGAAAGCCCTATGCCCCTGAGCACAAAATTTTCATCCGGATCCTGGCCGCCGTTATGCGCACTGCCGTACGCAAAGCTCACGTTCCGGTATTCAATATCGCCTTTGACCTTTGTGAGGGCCCTGGCGTCTTTACGGTCAATAATGTCAGGTTTAATGGCCATGATCTCAAGGAAGCGCTTAAAGCCCGCCATGCCGGTGCTGTACTGTTCGACAAAATTCTGCAGCCGCCTTATGGGCTGGAGAAAGGCCGCGGCAAAGAGGTTCGCCGTTATAAGTTCGGGAAGGCTCATCCTTCCGGCCATGATGAGCAGGGCCCCCGAGGCGATGACCGCCACATTGAGCAGGCTGGTCATAAATTCAAGTTTACTGTGAAAATCGGCCATTGATCTGTAATAGCCCTTTTTTGCGCTTTTGAGGAATTCGTTGCCGCCCTTAAATTTTTTGTTTTCGTAGGCCTCGTTGGTAAAGGCCTTGGCAAGCCTGGCCCCCGAGATGCTTGACTCAAGGGAAGCGTTTATCTCGGCGATTTTTTCCTTGACCGAACGGGAACTGTTCATAAGGCCGGCCCGGGAAATCATGGTATGGATGATCATCAGGGGAACGAGGAACAAAAGCACCAGTGCCATTTCCCAGCTCATAAACAGAACAATGAGAAAAGAACCGGAGAGGGTTAAGAGGGATATAAAAAGATCCTCAGGGCCGTGATGGGCCAGTTCGGTTACTTCAAAAAGATCGTTGGTAACACGGGACATGATTTGGCCGGTACGGTGGTTGTCATAGAACGAAAAGGGAAGTTTCTGGAGATGGGCAAAGAGGTCCCGCCTCATGTCCGTCTCGATGTATGCGCCGACAGTATGGCCCCAGTAGGTAACAAAAAAGCTGAAGGCCGTCCTGAAGATGTAGAGCAGCACCATCAAGCCTATCATGATGAAAAGCCGCCTGAGATTCCCCTGGGGGATTAGTTTTTCCAGGGCGTATTTGGTCATCAGCGGGAAGACAAGGTCTGCGCCCGAAATGAGGGAGGCGCAGGACATGTCTGCCAAAAAGAGGGGGAGATGGGGCCTGTAGTACGACGCGAATATTGCCAAAGTCTTTGCGCCGGCCGCGTCTTTCATAGGGGATTTTGCTGTCATCGCGGAACATTCACCTGTATACAAGCATAACCGAAAGGGGAACAAAAAGAAAGGCCGAAGGCCCCGTAACGCGCGCCCTTTACACGGCGAAGGCTTTTCCGGTATAGTATAGGCATGATATTTCCCTTGGAAGAACTTATCGAATACGATAGCAATATGTATGAAATCACCTGCGCCGCTTCCCGGAGGGCTTACCAGCTTTCCATGCTCAGGGATGAGGAAATCGAAGAAAACGACGGCAAGGTGGTTTCCCTTGCGGCCAGGCAGATTTTCACCAGGCAGGTTGAATTCCGCATTGAGGAATGACACCCTGTCCTCCGGGAAACGTTCCTGTTTTTATACTCTTCGGTCCCACCGCGTCGGGTAAAACAGCCCTGATAGAAGAGCTTTTTACCGGAAAGAACGCCTTTCCCGCGGAACTGGTATCCGCGGACTCAATGCAGGTCTACCGGGGCATGGACATAGGAACCGCGAAACCTTCACGGGAACTCAGGGCAAAACTTCCCCATCACCTTATTGATATCAGAAATCCCAACGAGCAGTTTAACGCGGGCGAATTTGTTCACCTTGCCGACGCCGCCTGCCTTGACATAGCGGGGAGGGGAAAACTCCCGGTCGTTTCGGGAGGTACGGGCTTTTACCTTAAAAACTTTGTCCTCGGCCTCCCTGATGCGCCCCCTTCGGACAGCGCGGTTCGCAAAGCGCTTAAGGATGAATGGGAAAAGCTGGGGCCCGGTCCCCTCATGGAAGAACTTGCCGGAGCAGACCGGGAAAGCGCTTCCCGCATCCACGCCCATGACCAGTACCGCCTCCTCAGGGCCCTTGAAGTGTACAGGCTTACCGGCCGCCCGTTAAGTTCATACAGCAGCCTTTCGGGCCTGAGGGGGAGCATCTTCCCCTCAGGCGCGGAGCGCCGCGAAGAGGAAACGCCGTCCCTCAGGTACCGCTTTCTCCTCACCGGACTGCGCCGCGAAAGGGATGATCTCTATAAGAGAATCAATGAACGCTGCGCGGCCATGTTCAGAGACGGCCTCCCCGAAGAAGTCGCCGCTCTGCGCGGCGCGGGCTACGGCCCCCTTGACCCCGGACTCAGGGCCATAGGGTACAGGGAGTTTTTCGCGCCCGGCGATGACAGAAGGCCCCGCCTGAGCGCCGGCCCCGGTGAGGAGCCTCCCGACCTTGCCGCTGTCCGGGAACTCGCGGCCAGGAATTCTCGCCGTTACGCCAAACGGCAGATAACGTTTTTCGCCTCCCTTCCCGGGGTTATATGGCTTGACGCCGCCGACAAACCCGCGCTCCGCGCCAGGGAACTGCTTGGGGAATTTTTGGGTACAGGCGCTCTCTAAGAAGCAGCCCACGCCCTGAGCAGCATGTACACGGCGGTTCCGCCGGCTATGCTGAGGAACGCGTTCCGTTTCCACAGTTGCGCCAGGGCGGTAAAGAGGGACGCGGAGAGGACGGGCAGGGCCTGTTCCGGGTTTTCTTTCACGGGACCGGAGATGGCGTTAAATGCCAGTACGGTCATGGCCACCGGGGGAACTACCCGTTCAACAAACGAAAGAAACGCAAAGGTTCTTTTTTTGGTTCCGCCTTTTTCATCGGCGCTCCTGCCGAACAGGATAAAGGGCAGGATTCTACAAAGAAGTATCACGAGGCCCATGGCGACACTGTAATAAACTGCCTGGCCTGTACTCAGCATTGGTTTCCTCCGTTCCGCCGGGTTAATTCCCGGGCAGGGAGGAAGAACTGCGCGAGTCCAAGAGAGAGGGCAAGGGACCCCAGGAGGCTTATGCGGGAAGGGAGAAAGAAGGTCCCCAGTACGGCGATAATGGC
>JAISDF010000121.1 GCA_031265025.1 Spirochaetaceae bacterium | reverse complement strand
GCGGCCTCCGGGGACGGTCTTAAGCTCTGTCCCTCTTCCGGAGATGCCTCATTACGCCGGGGCTCCGCCTGAGGCCCCGGAACGCTGAATGGAACAGCCTCAGGCAATATGGATTCAGCATCGCCGCCCTCTGCTAAAGGCGGGCTGTCAGGGTCTGAAATCAGCGCAACATCCGGAAGTAATTCAGCCGCTGCTGGTCCTTCAGCAGAATCCGCGGTGCTATTTTCGTCTTGAACTCCTCCGGGGGTAGATTCTTCAAAATCAGGTTCGTCATAGCGGGTAATTTCGGGTTCGTCTATGGCCGCCGCAGTAGATTCATCCGTATCCTGTTCTCCCAGGGACAGAGCTTCTTGAGAAGATGTTTCCCCAGGGGACAGAGCTTTATTGTTCCCATCCCGCGAAATGGATTTACAGCCATAAAAACCCATGCAGAGCATCAACAGCAAAAGCGCCGTGCCACGCTTTTTCATGGAACCTTCTCCATAATTTCATCCAGCGCCGAACCTATGCGTTCCCGCCATCTGCCGGCATACGTTTCCCGTGGATCAGTCCAATAGGGGATGTCATCAGCGCCGGAACTACTCCGCGGCAGCCTTTCAAGCTGTACCGGAGGAACCGGATCAGGCTCACCGGGCCAAAAAAGTTCATCCGGCGAAACTGAAATATCCCCAAAGGTCCTGGCGAGGGCTTCGGCCTCCGCCTGATCGCCTTTACGCCTGCCTTGTATCGGCCATAATACCACAAAAAGACAAAAAAATAGTATCAAAATCAGTATTCCGGCCCCAATGAAACCTATTTTTGGATTTTTTCGCGGTATTTCCCGAAGTTTGAACCCGCGAAGAGATCCCAGTGTGGTTTTGACCTTTTCCCGCAGTTTCCCGAAAAATCCCATATCCTTATTATACCGCAAAGTCCCGTCTCTGCCAGCGGGGACAGAGCTTGAAGCAATTGCAAAATATTTATTTTCTGGTATTATATACTTATGGAAGTGGAAATTAATCCCCGTGGAAATGGAGCCTGTCCGCTCTGTAATTTGAATGGAACCTGCAGGGTTCAAAATACCCTCTTCAAGGCCATGGAGGCTTTTTCAAATAAAGATAACCCCATGGAATTAGTGGTATATTCCTGCCCCCAATTCCAGGAGAAAATCTAAAGGTGAACGACCGTCTAAGTTCTCTGCTCCGCCGTTACGAGGAACTGGGCGTCCTGATACAGAGCCCGGATATTGTAAAGGATCAGCATACATACCGCAATTTGATGAAAGAATACTCCCGGCTTTCCGAGCTTGCCTCTGTTCAAACAGAAATAGAACGGTTTACGGATCAGATTGAGGACGCCAGGATCCTGGTCCAGGGTGAAAAAGACAGTGAAATGCGGGAACTTGCCCGGGAAGAACTCAGGGAACTCCAGGCAAAACGGGACGCCGCCGAAGACCGGCTGAAACTGCTTCTTATCCCCAAAGATCCTCTGGATGAAAAAAACATCATCATGGAAATTCGGGCGGGAACCGGCGGTGATGAAGCCGCCCTTTTCGCATCTGATCTTTTCAGAATGTACGCCCGTTATGCCGAGACTATGGGCTGGAAGTTTGAAATTATGAATTCCAACGAAACTGAACTGGGAGGATACAAGGAAATAGTCTTTGCCATCAACGGCAGCAGCATATACGAAAATTTCCGCTATGAATCAGGGGTTCACCGGGTACAGCGGGTACCGGCGACCGAAAACTCAGGCCGTATTCATACCTCCGCTGTTACCGTAGCGGTGCTTCCCGAGGCTGATGAGACGGAAATCACCATACGCCAGGAAGATTTACGGATAGATGTTATGCGGGCAGGAGGCCCAGGCGGGCAGTGCGTCAATACCACGGATTCGGCAGTACGGATAACCCACCTTCCCACAGGATTAACCGTTCATTGCCAGGATGAAAAGAGCCAGATAAAAAACCGCGCCAAGGCCATGCGTATACTCCGGGCCAGGATTTATGAGATGGAAGAAGCAAAAGCCCATGCGGAAAGAGCCGAGGCCCGAAAAAACCAGGTGGGATCAGGAGACCGCTCCGAGCGCATCAGGACCTATAATTTTCCCCAGAACCGCCTTACCGACCATAGGATAAACCTTACCCTCTACAAGCTTGATTTGATCATGCAGGGGGATATCCAGGAACTTCTGGATACCCTCAAAATGTACGCCCGGGAAGAAATGCTTAAAACAAAACCCGAACCAGTTCTCACATGACCTGGGGAGAAATCCTTATCCAGGGAACCAAGCAGCTCAAACAAGCCGATATTGCTTCGCCAAATCTTGACGCCTCGTTGCTTTTAGCCCATATCCTTGGCGTCAGCCGGGAACATCTGCTTATCCATGGGGACAGAGCTTTAAAACCAGACGAAATTCCCCGCTTTTTCGGCCTTGTTTCCAGGCGTATTGCCGGAGAGAGCATAGCATACTTAACAGGCTATAAGGAATTCTGGGGGCTTTCTTTTCAGGTAAGCCCCGCGGTGCTGGTTCCCCGGCCGGACACAGAAATACTTGTGGAGGCGGTTCTTTCATTTCTACAGGGACAGAGCTTAAACGAGGGACAGAGCTCAAAAAGATCGCAAAAACCGGAGGATAATAAGGTATATCCGGGGGACAGAGCTTCCGGCGGCCGTTCCCTCTTGGACCTCTGTACTGGTTCAGGAGCCGTGGCAATAGCCCTTAAAAGCGCCTGTCCCGGCCTGGAGGTCTTTGCCGCTGATATTTCCGCCCCTGCCCTGGAAATAGCCCGCGCCAACGCCCGGCGGCTCCTTTCCGGGGGACAGAGCTTACATGAGGGACAGAGCATCACATTCTACCTCAGCGACCTGTATGACAACATACCGGGCATTTTCGATATTGTCGTATCCAATCCCCCCTATATACCCAGTGAGGCCCTGGCAGACCTGCCTGGGGAGGTACAAAGGGAGCCCCGTATAGCCCTTGACGGAGGCAGGGACGGCCTTGAACTGATTGAAAAGATCATTTCAGGAGGAAGAAGCCGGCTTACATCAGGAGGCAGGCTTTTTCTTGAAGCGGACTCTGGACAAATGGCCGCTATTGCCCTGATACTCGAAAAACAAGGGTTTCAAAATATACTGATATATAAAGATCTGGCAGGTTTGGAACGGGTCGTCTCCGGTAAAAGAAATGAATGAGCATACCGCTGAGTTCAGCGAGAAAATACAGATATATGAACCCAGGGAAAGAGAGCGCATCAATGACGCGCTCCTCTGGTCCGAAGAAACACTTTTCGGCCAGGAACGTTCCTCCGGAGAGCCCGCGATAGTCCATCCCATCGCGGTCGCGTCCATTCTGATGGAACTCAAACTTGATTCCGACACAATATGCGCCGCCCTGCTCCATGGTACGCTTGGCGCACAAAAACCGGACCTTGCCGCCAGAGCAGGAACCGCTGTTAAGGCAGGGCTCGCCGTCAGCTCAGGCGGGCCAGAGACCAATGCGGCTAAGGTCCCGCCAACCGGCGTCAAGGATCAGGCTGCCGAAACTAACAAAATCAACCCAACAGTCCTAGTCACCGGCACAAGCTCTGTCCCCAAAGCGCCCAAAGCTGCGGAAGCCAAAGCCACCAAAGAACTCCTGGCCAAGCGATTTGGAAAAACCGTAGCTGATCTTGTAGAAGGAGTCGCCGAAATTTCCGGTCTCTCGGCCACCAACAAGACCATTCAGGAAGCTGAAAATATACGAAAAATGCTCTTTGCTATGGTCAGGGATATCCGGGTCATTCTTATCAAGCTGGCGGACAAGCTCCACAATATGCGCACCCTTGACCATCTTTCACCGGAAGAACGCAAGGCAAGGGCCCGGGACTGCCTTGATATTTACGCGCCTCTGGCCGACAGGCTCGGCATATCTTCACTCAAGGACGAACTGGAAGACCTGTCTCTGAAACAGCTTAACCGGGAGGCGTATAACCAGATTAAGGAAATCGTCTCCCTTAAACGGGGAGAGCGGGCCCTTTTTCTCGACAGGATCAGCGCTTCCATCACCGGGGAAGCAAGGGCGGCGGGTATTGCCATTGAAGTCACAAGCCGGGCAAAGCACTTCCATTCAATCTACCGGAAAATGAGAAAGCGAAACAAATCGGCCGGTGATCTCTATGACCTTTTCGGCATACGCATACTCTGCGACAGCATTGAAAACTGCTACACCCTCCTTGGCATAGTACACCGTCTCTGGAAGCCCATAGACGGCCGTTTCAAGGACTACATCGCCATGCCCAAGGCCAACGGCTATCAAAGCCTTCATACCACGGTAATGGTCCATTCGGAAAACCGGGACGCTGACGGAAAGCTCCTCGAAATACAGATACGGACCTTTGCGATGCACGAGACCGCCGAATACGGCGTGGCAAGCCACTGGCTTTATAAAAAGGGCGAAAAACCCGCCGGGCATGATGATCTTTCCATAGTCAACCGCCTTAAAAACTGGAAGTTCCCTGACAGTGAGCTTTCCGGGAGCGGGGAAAATTCCGTTTCCTTTCTTGAGGATATCAAACGGGAAATCCTCAAGGATTCCATCTATGTCTTTACCCCCCAGGGCAAGGTCATAGAACTTCCCGCCGGGGCAACGGCCATAGACTTTGCCTACCATATCCACTCCGCCATAGGAGACCGGTGCATGGGCGCCAGGGCGGACGGGGCCATCATTCCCCTCGGCAGGGAACTCAGGAATACCCAGGTTGTGGAAATACTCACCGCCTCCAATGCCCATCCCAATATAAACTGGCTCCGCATCGCAAAGACATCCAAGGCCAGAAGCAAGATACGCGCCTGGCTGCAGCGGAATGACGATTCGGTCATCGCCGAGAAAAACGCGGCAGCCAGACACAAAGGCCCGGCCGTTCCCGAAGCGTCCGCAGCCGCAAAGGAAGAAGAAGCGCCCATCCAGCACATGGTCCAGCAGCATCCCTTCGACCCCCATATACTGCAGGTCAGAGTCGGAAACGAAAAGAACATGATGATACGCTTTGCCGGATGCTGCAGCCCTGTCACCGGAGACCCCATCATAGGCTATGTCTCCCGGGGCAGGGGCATCATTGTACACCGAAAGAACTGCGGCAACCTGAAAAACATTCCCGACTTTGCCGAACGGAAAATACCTGTGGAATGGGAAAGCGCCGCCGCCCTCCTTGTCAGGCGCTTCAAGGTTGAGGCAAAGCGCTCCCTCGACCTCTTCTCCGAGATTGAAGGAGCGGTGCGGAAAAACCAGGGCCACCTCATTGAAGGCCGGCTCGAAGAAACCGGCCCCCGCCATCTCACCGGTTTTTTCACCATGCAGCTCGAACAGAAAGACGACCTCAAAAAAGTTTTAAAAAACATACGAAGCATTCCCTCGGTATTCAGCATACAATCGCTGTAGCCGCCTTCCGTGCACATAACGCATAAAAAATTTGAAGGGACGGCCCTGTCAGCCGCAAGCAAAAAAGAGACAGGACATTTTTAGGGATATTTCCGTTTGAAGCCGCTTACCCTGGCCGAGGCCGGCGCGCTCAGATCTGAGGTCTCGCCCCGGACAAGGTACTGGTAGCCCAGACCGGCTATCATAGCGCCGTTGTCCCCGCAAAGTTCAAGGGGGGGAAAAATACAGCGGAGCTCTTTTCGGGCGGCAAGGGAGGAACGGAGATAGGAATTGGCGGCCACGCCTCCTCCGGCCACTATGACGGAAAGGCCCGTATCTTTGGCGGCGCGGAACAGGCTGCGCAGCAGTATGTCAACGGCGGTTTTCTGAAACGAGGCGGCTATATTGGCCCGTTCACTTTCGTCATCAGCGGCCTTTTTGATCCTGAATTGTTCAAGCTGGTTGATGACCGCTGTCTTGAGGCCCGAATAGGAAAGGTCATAGTCATGGCTGCCCTTGTGAAGATTGGGCAGGGGAAAACGAAAGGCTCCGCTGTCGCCCTTTTGGGCAAGGTCGTCAATGCACACGCCGCCGGGATAGCCAAAGCCGTAGAATTTTGCCACTTTGTCAAAGGCTTCTCCGGCGGCGTCGTCAATAGTGGTCCCAAGGACCGTTACCTTGTCAAAGTCCTCCACCCGGCAGATGATGCTGTGTCCCCCTGAGACTAAGAGCCCGATGAAAGGATAGGGTGGAAACTCCGCACCGGGAGCCGGGGCGTATACAAGGCGCGGCGCGTAGAGATGGGCAAGCATGTGGTCGCAGGCAATAAACGGAAGCCCCCGGCTGAACGCGAAGGCCTTGGCAAAGGTCAGGCCCACAAGGAGGGAACCCAGGAGGCCCGGACGGGAAGTAACCGCCACGCCGTCTATGCCGTCAGGACCGAGGCCCGCCTGTTTCAGGGCCCCGTCAGCCACTCCCATAATCCATTCGGTATGCTTACGGCTGGCTATTTCGGGAACTACGCCGTTCCACGCCTTATGAAAAGGTATCTGGGTAGCCACAACGCTGGACAGTATGAACCTTCCGTCCTCCACTACGGCGGCGGCGCATTCGTCGCAGGAAGATTCAATACCCAGAACTTTCACCGGCCGCGCTCTCCATCATGAATCTTGAAATTGTTGAAAGCGAATATCCCTGCTCGGCCAGTTCGGGGTACAGTTCCTCAAGAACAGAGGCAAGCTCTGATGACCACACATGGCCTATCATCACCGCGGCGCCCTTTTTCTCGGCCCTGATGAGTCCCTCGTGAACAGAACGGATCATGGCCGCCTTGTCCTGAATGTTGTCCAAAAACACGTCCCGTTCTCCTATCATTATTCCAAGGCGTCTTGCGGCGACAGGCGCCGCGGTATCAGCGGTAGTTCTTGAGTCAAGAAAGTAAATCCCCTTTTCCCGGCATACCAAAAGAACCGTTTCCATTATTGTCTCATCCATAGTTATGCGGGAACCCTGGTGGTTGTTCATTCCCGCTACAGGTCCCAGCTCGGCCAGGTTTTGCTCCAGTATCGCCCTGACTTTTTCGGCGCTCATCCCCGCGTAGATCGCCCCCGGACCGGGGTCCCGCGCGCCCAGGGCTTCCATGGGCTGGTGAAGGAACACTTCCTTGCCAGCCGCCCGTATTCTCCTCGCGGCCTCGGCCGAATACGGAAGTCCGGGCAGCACCGCGATGGTAAGGGGAAAAGGCAGGTTAAGAAAAGCGTCAAGCTCCCGCAGGTTGTTTCCCGCGTCATCTATCACAAAAACTACTGTCCGCTTGCGGGGAAATTCAGGAGGCCGTTCAGGACGGACCGCCGCCGCAGGTCCCGGTGAGCCTGACACCGGGGCGGCCGATGGCCTTGTCGAGCCTGGAGCCGGGACGGATGCCGGACTTGCCACCGGAGCCGGGACAGCCGCCGGCCTTGGCGTCTCCAGCGCCGGGCCTGGCGGCTGCCTCGCCGGGCCTGACAAGCCCGGCGAAGCCGGGTTTTCCGGGGTAACGCGCTCACCCACCGCCTGAGGCCGCTCAATAGCTTCTGCCTGTTCACCGGCTTCCTGTTTTTGCCCGGCCGCTGACGCACGGTACAGTATGACAAGCGTAAGGGCAAAGGCAGCGCAAATCAAAAATCCCGCGACGAACACAGCCCCGGCCCGGTCCGCGAAGCCCGGGCGCCGGCCTTTTTTATATTTTGGCTTTTTT
>JAISDF010000101.1 GCA_031265025.1 Spirochaetaceae bacterium | reverse complement strand
TCCGTGGTCGCGGGAACCAAGTACCGGGGCGAATTTGAGGAACGGCTCAAAAAGATAATGAGGGAAATTGTCCACACGGGCAATGTGATACTTTTTATTGACGAGATTCACACGGTTATCGGGGCGGGCGGCGCCGAGGGGACCATAGACGCGTCCAATATGCTTAAACCGGCCCTTTCGCGGGGCGATATACAGTGCATAGGCGCCACAACCCTTACGGAATACCGCAGACACTTTGAAAAGGACGCGGCTCTGGAACGGCGCTTTCAGACCATACTGGTGGAAGAACCGGATCTCCAGGACACGCTGCTCATACTGAAAGGTATCCAAAACCGTTACGAAGAGCACCACCGGGTGCGCTACACTCCCCAGGCGGTGAGCGCGGCGGCGACGCTTGCCCGGCGCTATGTATCGGGCCGCTTCATGCCCGACAAGGCCATAGACATACTTGACGAGGCCGGGGCCATGAAAAAGCTCGAAAGCAATTCCCAGCCTCCCGAAATCGAAGAACTCGAATCCGAGATCGAACAGCTTACCAGGGAAAAGGGCGATCTGGTCTTTGCCCAGGATTATGAAAGCGCCGCCCGGGTCCGGGACAAGGTGCGCAATCTCAGGATGCATGTCGCGGCGGTACGGGAAGCCTGGGCACATGCCTCCCGTACCGAGTACGCGACGGTCGGGGAACAGGATGTGCGGAAGGTGGTGGGGGAGATAACCGGCATACCCCTCATACGCCTTGAGGAGCATGAATCAAAACGCCTTCTCAAGATTGAAGAAGAACTCCACAAATCCCTTATAGGCCAGGATGAGGCGGTCAGGCACATAGCCGGCGCCATACGGCGCAGCAGGGCGGGAATCTCCTCTCCCAAACGGCCTATGGGTTCGTTTATCTTTCTCGGCCCGACCGGTGTGGGAAAGACCCTGCTTGCCAAACGGCTTGCCGAATATCTTTTTGGCGCGGAAGACGCCCTGGTTCGTATAGACATGTCCGATTTTATGGAAAAGCACAATGTGTCCCGCCTTGTGGGAGCGCCTCCGGGCTATATAGGCTATGAGGAAGGCGGCGCGCTCACCGAAAAAATCAGGCGCGATCCCTACCGGGTGGTGCTTTTTGACGAAATAGAAAAAGCCCACCACGATGTGTTCAATCTCCTCTTGCAGGTTCTGGAAGAAGGCGAACTCAAGGACAATCTGAATCACACGGTGAGTTTCCGCAACACGGTCATCATCATGACCAGCAATGCCGGAGTCAGGGAAATAAGCAGGGACGCGAGGCTGGGTTTTAATGCCGAAAGCGGCATCATGGAACCGGGGGAGATACGGAGCAAGGCACTTTCCGAACTGCGCCGCCTCTTTAATCCCGAATTCATAAACCGCATTGATGATGTTATTGTGTTTCACGCCCTGGACCGGGGACAGGTTGAAAGCGTGCTGGAACTTCAGCTTGATGAACTTTCGCTCCGCCTGGCCGAACACGGTTTTGGCCTCAGGGTAAGCGCCGCCGCGAAACGGCTGCTCATTGAGCGGGGCTGGGACCCCAAGTACGGCGCCCGCCCCATGCGGCGTACCATACAGCGCGAACTGGAAGACCCTGTCTCGCTCCTGATTCTTGAAAGCCCCCGCGCCCGCGGCAGCGTCTTTGCCGCCGAGTCCCACAGGGACAAGATACAGATACGCGTCGAGACCCCTTCGCCAAGGCCCCTTGTCCCGGACAGCCCGCCCTGTACCCAAAGCGGCGTAACGGTACAGTCCTAAATCACCGTTCCCGGATACAGGACAGAGTTTTTCGGAATGACGATGATGTTGTCAATAATGTAGTAATGGCCGTAGTTGCCGTCGCTGCGGGCAAGGTCGTCTATGCCTATGCGGCAGCCTTCGCCTATGCAGGCGTTCTTGTCTATGATGGCGCCCCTGATGACGGCGCCCCGGCCTATGCCTATATTGGGGACCCTCTTTTCCGTGTTGAGGGACTTTTGGGCCTCTGATTCGTAGTAGTCCGCGCCCATGCAGATTACGCCGTTGAGGCTGGCGCCGGTTTCGATGATGGTCCTTACACCGACTATGGAATTTGAAATGGACGCGTTGGTAATGATGCAGCCTTCCGCGGCTATGGACTGGTTCATGTTGCTGAAATTCATCTTTGAGGGCGGAAGCCGCCTCATGTGGGTGTATATGGGCATCTCTTCGTCATAAAAATCAAAACGGGGTTTAAGGGAAGTCAGTTCAAGATTCGCCTCATAAAAATTTTTGATGGTTCCTATATCTTCCCAGTAACCGTCAAAAATATAGGCGTTCACCTTGAGTTTCTTGATGGCCTCGGGGATAATCTCCTTGCCGAAATCGGTATACTCATTGGCAAGGGAACTCTCCATGGTCGCGGCGTTGAACACATATATGCCCATGGACGCCAGATAGCTGTCATCCTTGCCTTTTCCCTTCCGCAGTTCCTGGGGTATCCTGAAATCCGAAATATCGTTTGCCTCCGGCTTTTCCACAAATTCGGTTATTTCGTTTTTTTTGTTGGTTTTGAGTATACCAAGCTGGCCGGCGTCCTTCCTGGGCACGGGGGTACAGGCTATGGTGATGGCCGCGCCTGATTCCTTGTGCTTTTTGATCAGGTCCCTGAGGTCCATGCGGTAAAGCTGGTCCCCTGACAGTATGAGGTAATAGGACGGATTCTGGGTGCGGAAGTGGATAAAATTTTTGCGTACCGCGTCGGCGGTCCCCTCATACCAGCCCGAGTGTTCAAAGGTTTGTTCCGCGGCGAGTATCTCGACAAAGCCGTTGGTAAAGGTGTCGAAAATATAGGTCTGGGCCAGATGGAGGTGCAGGGACGCCGAGTTAAACTGGGTGAGTATGTAAATCTGCTTGAGATCGGCGTTGATGCAGTTGGAAATGGGAATGTCCACGAGCCGGTACTTCCCGCCAAAAGGAACCGCCGGTTTGGCCCTTGCCTGGGTAAGGGGAAAGAGACGGGTTCCCTTGCCGCCGCCGAGTACAATTGATAACACCTCAGACATGATTCACCTCCTTTCGAGTATCGGCTTGTATCAAGTATAAAATCGAAAAATCATTCTGTCGATAGCTAAATCCAATTTGTTCCCTAATACCGATACTTTACGTTTGTTTGAACTTGGGGGTATGATAAGGGGCCGCAGGGAGGCCGGGATGCGAAGCGCTGAGCAAAATCTGGAAAAAATACTTGCCGATCCCTCTTTTGCCCCTCATATTGTCGAAAAAAGGCTGCTTCCCGCCCTGCCGGGCGAATACGCGCCCCTTCCCAAGGACCTTGACGGCCGTATAGCCGGGGCACTCAGGCGCCGGGGCATGGAGAATCTGTATACCCATCAGGCCGAGGTCTTTTCTGAAAGCAGGAAGGGCCGCAATGTAACGGTTGTTACCCCCACCGCCTCGGGCAAGACCCTCTGCTACAATCTGCCTGTGCTCCAGGCCCTGCTGGAAGACGATGAAGCGCGGGCCCTTTACCATTTTCCCACCCAGGCCCTTTCCCAGGACCAGCAGGCCGAACTCAATGAGCTGATTCATCCTCCCGGAGAGGCGGTTTTGCCGGTAAAGGTCTGTACCTATGACGGCGATACCCCCGATTCCCTCAGGACCGCGGCCAGGGACTCGGGCCGTATCATCATAACCAATCCTGACATGCTTCATGCCGGGGTGCTCCCCAACCATCCCCGGTGGATTAAGTTCTTTTCGAATCTCGCGTACATTGTCATTGACGAGGCCCATGCCTACAGGGGGGTCTTCGGGAGCCATGTGGCCAATGTGCTGCGGCGGCTCAAGCGCATAGCCGCTTTTTACGGTTCGAGGCCTCGTTTTATACTCTGCTCGGCCACCATAGCCAATCCCCAGGAACTTGCCTCGGCCCTTATAGGCGACGCTACGGTCCTGGTGGACAGGAACGGGGCTCCCAGGGGTAAAAAACTTGTGGTGCTCTACAATCCTCCCCTGGTTGACGCTGTACAGGGCATACGGCGCGGCGTGGTAGGCGAAAGCCGGCGCTGGATGCTCGCCCTGCTACGGGAGGGCATCAAAACCATACTCTTTGCCCATTCCCGGATAAAAACCGAGGTCCTGGCAAGCTATGTGAACGAGGACCTTAAAAACATCTACACGGACAACAGCCGCGTCAGGGTCGAGGCGTACCGGGGGGGCCTCCTCCCCAACGAAAGACGGGAAATAGAACAGGGGCTCAGGGAAGGAACCATTCAGGGCGTGGTGTCGACCAACGCCCTTGAACTGGGCATAGACATAGGCGGCCTTGACGCCTCGGTAGTGGCGGGTTTTCCCGGTTCCTTTCATTCCTTCTGGCAGCAGTCGGGGAGGGCGGGCCGCCGTGGCGGAATGTCGGTGTCGGTGTTTATCGCTTCGGCGTCGCCCCTTGACCAGTTCATCATGAACGATACCGGATGGTTTTTCGGCAAAAGCGCCGAGGAGGGGAGGATAGACCCGGATAATCC